>JAFXFT010000204.1 GCA_017513385.1 Oscillospiraceae bacterium
GCTGCGGGAAAAGTATGGCGGCAATAACGTCCATCTGCTTTCCCATCATGCCGTGTATTTTTTCAACGGTCAGCTCCGGCACCATGCCGTTGCGCTCAAGGACTATATTCCATGCCTTGCATACGCCTACTGCAGAATCCCACAGAGTTCCGTCAAGGTCAAACAAAACAGCTTTCTTCATATTTACTCCTTCTTCGGAAAACGGGTTCTGCTAAAAGCGCAAAACCCGTTTTTCGTTACATTATTGTTCCGCCGCCCAGCAGCACATCGCCGCTATAGAAAACAGCGGCCTGTCCTGCCGAGGGGGCTTTTATCTCTTCGTCGAATACTATGTGCAGTCCGCCCTCTTCTGGGACAATTTCGGCCGCATAACTGATTTTGGAATAGCGCACCTTAACCTCGGCGCGGAAAGTCTCCGCCGCAGGAGCCATGGAAACCCAGTTAACGTCCTTAATATGAATATCCCGAACTTGCATTTTATCAAGGTCGGAGAGTACTATCTCGTTCTTCTTTGGGTCGATGCGGGAGACGAAAATTCTCCGTCCGGCCGCCACACCAAGACCACGGCGCTGACCGACGGTGTAATATTCTATGCCCTTATGCTGACCCAGCACGTTTCCGGCTTCGTCCACGAAATTTCCCGGTTTTGAAACGTAGCCGCGGGAGCCGATATATCTGCCGTGGTCGTTATCGGGAATGAAGCATATCTCCATGCTGTCGGACTTATCAGCCACCGAAAGACCCGCCTGTGCCGCCATTTGGCGCACGGTTTCCTTTTCAAACTTAGCCAGCGGGAAAATCACGCGGGAGAGTATATCCTGACCAAGACCGCAGAGCATATAGCTTTGGTCCTTGCTGCTGTCGGCGCGGATAAGGCGGTATCTGCCGCTCACTTCGTCATGATCCACCTTTGCATAATGACCGGTGGCGATATATTCCGCGCCTATTCTGTCGGCAACTCGGACAAGTGCAGGAAACTTAACAGTGGGGTTACACATAACACATGGGTTAGGCGTTCTGCCATCGAGATAAGCCTCGGTAAAGGGCGCGCAGACCTTCTCTTCCAGCTCCGCGCGAATATCGACCACCTCAAAACCTATACCCAGCTGCTCAGCCACGGCACGTGCTTCCTCGGGAGGTGTTACGCCTATATCGAGGAATACGCCGTAGACCTCATAGCCCTCGTCACGGAGTATGCTGGCTGCAAGAGCGGAGTCAACTCCGCCGGAAAGTCCCAAAACGACCTTACTCATTCTGTCCACCCTTTTCAAGATAAACCATCAGCGCAGCAATATCGGCAGGGCTTACGCCGGAGATACGGGAGGCCTGTCCGAAGTTGGCGGGGCGAACCTTGGTAAGTTTCTGTCTTGCTTCGGTACGGACTCCGTGAATGGACATGAAGTCGATATTATCGGGAATGCGCTTATTCTCAAGGCGTTTGAATTCCTCTGCCTGCTTGAGCTGGCGCTTTATATAGCCCGCATACTTTACGGTTATTTCAACCTGCTCTCGGATCACTTTGGGCAGCTCGGGACGGTTCTTATCGAACTGCGCCAGTTCTTCGTACCCCAGCTCGGGGCGGCGGATAAGCTCCGCGATACAGGCGCCGGAGGGCGGCACTGAGCTGTTCTTGCTCTCAAGGAATGCCCGCAGCTCGGGAGTCGTGGCAATATGGGCATGCTCTATGCGCTCCGCCTCCTTTTCCACGGCGGCATACTTATCCTGCACCCGCTGCCAGCGCTCGTCGGAAACAAGTCCGATACGGTGTCCGATTCCGCACAGGCGGATATCGGCGTTATCCTGACGGTGGAGCAGGCGATACTCGCTGCGGGAGGTCATCATACGGTAAGGCTCGTTAGTTCCCTTGGTAACGAGGTCATCAATAAGAGTACCGATATACGCCTGACTGCGGTCAAGTATCATGGGTTCCTCGCCCTTTATCTTAAGCGCAGCATTTACGCCCGCCACAAAGCCCTGCACGGCAGCCTCCTCATAGCCGGAGGAGCCGTTGAACTGACCTGCGCCGTAAAGTCCGGAAATCTTCTTGGTTTCCAGCGTGGGCAGCAGTTCAAGAGGGTCTACGCAATCGTACTCGATTGCGTACGCAGGGCGCATCATTTCTGCATTTTCAAGACCGGGCAGAGTGCGGAGCATCTTCATCTGCACGTCCTCGGGCATGGAGGAAGAGAAACCTTGAATGTACATTTCCTCGGTGTCGATGCCCATGGGCTCTACGAATATCTGATGGCGCTGCTTATCCGCAAAGCGTACCACCTTGTCCTCAATGGAGGGGCAATAGCGGGGACCTACGCCCTCAATGACGCCGGAAAACAACGGACTTCTATGGAGATTTTCACGTATTATATTGTGGGTGTTCTCGTTTGTATAGGTAAGCCAGCATACAGCGCGGTTATCGGGTGCGTCCTCGGTTTCAAAGGAAAAGGGCACGGGCTCGGCATCGCCGGGCTGCATTTCCATCTTGGAAAAATCTATACTGCGGGAGTTGACGCGGGGAGGCGTGCCGGTTTTGAAGCGGCGCAGCTCCAGACCCATGTTCAGCAGGCTCTCGGTGAGCTTCGTGGCGGCAAACATTCCGTCCGGACCGCCCTCCTGAGTGACTTCGCCGATTATAGTGCGTCCGGCAAGATAAGTACCGGTGCAGACAATGGCGGCCTTGGCATCATATATAGCGCCTGTGCGGGTTTTGACGTA
>JAFXFT010000205.1 GCA_017513385.1 Oscillospiraceae bacterium
CCAGCCAAACGTCGGTGCCGTGGGAGAAGCCGGAAAGGCGGACGAGGGTGGAGAACTTCTTGGGCTGAGTGTCGGAGAGCATTTCGCGGGTGAACTTGGTGCCGAATTCAGGCACGGCGATGGAGCCGGTCTTGCCGATTATGGGGTCGCCAAGGTCTATGCCCAGCGCCTCGGGGGTAATGAACAGGCGCATGGTCTCGGGATCGTCCAGCGGAATGGCCTTCGCGTCCACTCCGGTGAACTCCTCGAGGTACTTTATCATGGTGGGGTCATCGTGACCCAGCATGTCCAGCTTGAGAAGATTGCTCTCCATGCTGTGATATTCAAAGTGGGTGGTGATAATGTCGGTGTTGGGGTCGTCGGCAGGGTGCTGGACAGGGCAGAAATCGTAGATTTCGTGATCCTGCGGGATAACTACCAGACCGCCGGGGTGCTGACCCGTGGTGCGCTTAACACCGGTGAAACCCTTGGCGAGGCGGTCTTCCTCAACTTTGGAAACGCGCATGCCGCGCTCCTCAAGATACTTCTTGACATAGCCGAAGGCGGTCTTTTCCGCGATGGTGCCAATAGTACCGGCGCGGAAAACGTGGGACTCACCGAAGAGGTCGATGGTGTCCTTGTGGGCGCGGGCCTGATACTCGCCGGAGAAGTTAAGGTCAATATCGGGAACCTTGTCGCCGGCGAAGCCGAGGAAGGTCTCGAAGGGAATGTCGAAGCCGTCCTTGACGTACTTGGTGCCGCAGACGGGGCAGTTGGCGTCGGGCATGTCAACGCCGCAGCCGTAGTCCTTGCCCGCCTCGAAATCCGAGTGCTTGCAGTTGGGGCAGCGGTAGTGGGCGGGCAGGGAGTTGACTTCCGTAATGCCGGACATGAAGGCCACCAGCGAGGAGCCGACGGAGCCTCGGGAGCCGACCAGGTAGCCTGCCTCCAGGGATTTGGCAACAAGCTTCTGGGCGCTCATGTAGATAACGTCATAGCCTCTGCCGATAATGCCGCCCAGCTCCGTTTCAAGACGCTTGGTGATAAGCTCGGGCGGGTTGTCGCCGTAGAGGGCGTTGACCTTGCCGTAAACAAGGCTCTGCAGATCCTCTGCGGAGTTCTCGATTTTCGGGGCGAAAAGTCCGTCGGGCAGGGGGGCGACCTCCTGACACATATCCGCGATGAGGTTGGAGTTGCCGATAACAACGTCGTAACATTTCTGCTCGCCCAGATATGCAAACTCCTCCATCATTTCCTCGGTGGTCTTAAGGTAGAGAGGCAGGGGATAGTCGGAGTCGGAGAACTTGTTGGAAAGAAGAATGCGGCGGAAAATTTCATGCTCCGGCTCAAGGAAATGCACGTCGCCGGTGGCAACTACGGGCTTGCTCATTTCGTCGGCAAGCTCTACAACGCGGCGGTTGAAGTCGCGCAGTTGCTCCTCGTCGCGGGCGGTGCCGTTGCGTATCATAAACGCGTTGTTGCAGATGGGCTGAATTTCGAGGAAATCATAAAATTCCGCAAGGCGCTTGAGCTCGCGCATGCTCTTGCCGCCCACAACGGCCTTGAAAATCTCACCGGCTTCGCAGGCGGAGCCGATAATGAGACCCTCGCGCAGGCGCATGAGCAGGCTCTTGGGGATAATTGGGTACTTGCGGAAATACTCAAGATGAGCGCGGGAGATTATCTCGTAAAGATTGCGGATGCCCTTCTGCTCCTTGACGAGAATTATAATGTGCTTGGGCTGGCGGCGATTGTTGCCCTTGTTGCGCAGGGGGATCATCGCCTCGTTTATAGCGGCCACGCGCTCCACGCCCAGCTCCTTCAGGTCGCGGAAGAATCGGGGCAGCAGCAGACCGCAGGTGAGAGCGTCATCGGAGGCGCGGTGATGATTGAAGGCGGGGAGGGAAAGGTAGTTGGCAACGGTGTCCAGCGTGAACTTTTTCAGCTCCGGCAGCAGGTTCTGCGCCATTACCAGCGTGTCGAGGCTGGTCAGGTCATATTCGATGCCCATGCGCTGGCAGGCGTTGGCGATAAAGGCGGTGTCGAAGTCGGCGTTGTGGGCAACGATGGGTCTGCCGCCAACGAACTTCATGAAATCGCCGACGGCCTCCGCCTCCTTGGGTGCGCCCTTGACGTCGCTGTCGCGAATGCCGGTGAGCTTGGTGACCTCGTAGGGTATGCTCCTGCCGGGGTCAACGAAGGTCTGGAAGCGGTCAAGCTCCTTACCGTCCTTGATGATGACCGCGCCGATTTCGGTAATGCGGTCGTTTTCGGGGGAGAGACCGGTGGTCTCAAGGTCGAATGCGACGAATTCGCCGTCCAGCGGGAAATCGCCGTCGCCGTGGACTACCACGCGGTCATCAACGTCGTTTATGTAATAGCCCTCTACGCCGTAGATGACCTTGATGCCGTTCTTCTTGCCGGCGCTGCAAAGCTCGGGGAAGCCCTGCGCCACGCCGTGGTCGGTGAGAGCGATGGCCTTGTGACCCCATTTGGCGGCGGTCTTTACGGCGGCGCTTATGTCGGTGAGCGCATCGAGGGAGGAATAGCGGCTGTGGAAGTGAAGCTCCACGCGCTTGGCGCCCTTGTAGTTGTCCTTGCGGCTGGGCTTTTCCTCCTGACGGACGTTGGCGGGCTCCATGCTGATGTCGCCGTGCCAGCGGTTGTAGCTGACCATGCCCTGCACGGTGAGATACATTCCGTCGCTGATCGCCTCATAGGGCGCGTCCTCTTCACCGCGCAGGAATTTCGATACGCGCAGACTGCCGGTGTAGTCGGTGATGTTGAAGTCCAGTATTTTGGCAGTGCCGTTGCGCACCTCGCGC
>JAFXFT010000206.1 GCA_017513385.1 Oscillospiraceae bacterium
GCCGCAAATGTAGTGATACTGCCATTTTTGCCGCTTACGCGGACCCTCATCAGTCGGCTTCGCCGCCAGCTTCTCCCCAAGGGAGAAGCCATCTCCTGCCCAGACATTTTGCTGTAACACGAGCATCAAACGAACTTTTTTGACAAGCTGAACCGCCCCGACGACATCGTCGGGGCGGTTGCTGTTTTATTTAATCTTCAAAAAGCTGGGTGCTGAAATATCTTTCGCCGGTGTCGGGCAGGACGGTGACAACAGTTTTGCCCGGGCCAAGCCTTTTTGCCATACGCAGGGCGGCAGCCACGTTTGTGCCGCTGGAAATGCCGCAGAGTATGCCCTCCTCGCGGATAAGGCGCTTGGTGGTATTTATTGCCTCATCGTCAGTGACGATAGCCACCTCGTCATAAATATCCATATCGAGATTATCGGGGATAAGTCCGTCGCCGATACCCATCTGCAGGTGAGTGCCGATATTGCCGCCGGAAAGAATGGCAGCGTTCTCGGGCTCAACAGCCCAGATGGTAATGTCGGGATTTTTCTCCTTAAGCGTGCCGCCGATACCGGAAATGGTGCCGCCTGTACCGATGCCGGAACAGAAGCCGTGAATAGGTCCGTCTACCTGTTCGAGTATCTCAATGCCGGTGTGCTCCTTATGCACCTGAGGGTTGGCAGGATTGACGAACTGCTGGGGCACCCACACATTCTCGTCCTCCTCTGCCATGCGCAGAGCGGTCTTGAGGCACTGGTCTATACACTCGCCTATATCGCCCGCATCATGGACAAGCACGAGCTCGGCACCATAGGCCTTGATGAGCTTTCTGCGCTCCTCGCTGACGGAGTCGGGCATTATTATACGCACGTGATAGCCCTTTACTGCACCGACAAGAGCAAGGCCGATGCCCTGATTGCCGCTGGTAGGCTCAACGATAATAGTTTCGGGCTTGATGATCCCCTTTGCTTCCGCGTCAACAATCATGTTGTACGCTGTGCGGGTCTTGATGGATCCGCCTATATTTACGCCCTCATACTTTACCAGAACCTGAGCACAATCCTCGGGTACGATTCGGGAGAGCTTTATCATGGGAGTATTTCCAAGAGCTTCAAGTACATTATTGTATACCAATCGAATTCCCCCTGTTGAAGATATGTTTATTTCCATCATTGTAATATATCCTTACAGGAATTACAACATTAAAAGCAGTATCAGCTATCAAAATTCCAATTTTCTTCTGCTGCCATCATGGAGATTTATCTTATACCATGTTCCGGGGTCGCTGCTGCAGCAGTCGAGATAGAAATAGTCACCCACTACCGCGCCTGCGTCCCAATAGTTGCCGTCGCCAAGGTAGACGCGTCTGCCGTCGGCGTGAACTGCCGTCCAGCCGCCGGGATTGCCATAGGCAAAGCCCACCGCACGCCGGCCGTCGAAATACTCGCGGAAGTTCTCTGTGGGGTCTATATCGCCCAACAGCCATTTTTCTCCGTACTTCTCCAACTGACCGCCTGCAATATTTATTTTCCACACCTGACGGGAAAGATTCTCTGTGCCGCCCTCGTCCCGGGCTGCATACACTACGCCCTCGGCAAAGTCTATGAAGGGAATATACTTCCAGCAGAAATCACTACGCTCGTCCAAACCCTCACCCAGCGCAACTCCGATACCGGCAGATATTGCAGGCAGGCAGGCGGAAAGCGCATCAGCCGCATTTTCGGCAGTACCGTCGGTAGAAATCACCAGCACCTCGCGTCCTTTCCGGCTGCTTTGGCAGATCATATACAGCTTATCCACACCCGCGCCGCACAACAGAAAATCCTCACCGCGCCACAACTCACGCAGGTTTTTGCCCTCGTGGGTGCAGGTCATAAGGCTCACGCCGTCGGCTCTGCGCTTGGAATTGAAGCAGAAAAGGAATATACATGCCTCGGTTACGATAAAGCGGACAATTTCAAGGTCGCCGTACTCCTCATCGCTGATGTCCAGCACGGTTTCAAAGCCGGTGGCAGGTGTATAGGAATAAATCCTGTAAAGTGCGGAATCGTTTTCGCCCTTGGACACAAGCGCCGACAGCCACAGCTTACCGTTTTTCCACAGCTTGCTGTAAAAGCCAATCACACCATCGGGGTTCGGAATATACTCCGCCTTTACGCCGTCCTCGTCCACGCGAAGCATTTCGCTGTTGGTGCGTCCCGTGAGATAATGTCCCTCGGGTGAGCCTGCACCTACGGTGAGAATACTGCTCACATCCCACAGAGCGGCAAAGCTCTGCCACGCAGGATATTCGTTTTCGCTCTTTTTTGCGGTAACAGCGGGGGCGGCAGCCTTCACCGGAGTGCCGCAGTAGATGCAGAAATTATCCCCTGCCTCCAGCTTTTCGCCGCAGGCGGAGCAGAATATATCAGTAACAACGGGAGTACCGCACTTGGCACAGAATTTAGCGCCCTCGCGCAGGGTCTCTCCGCAGTTTTTGCAGTTTGCCATTTATGTTCCTCCGTTCGGATTTTATCAAGCTCTATTTATTATACTATACACCAAAAAACAGCGGGTGTAAATTATGCGTCGGCCCCGTACACAAAAAATATTGACCGCGTTCTTCCATGAATTTATAATATAGTCAGTATTTCCGGGAGGTGACACCATGACGAACTTCGATTTTCTCCGCTCCGATCCTCAGTTTGATGGATTCGCCCGCGTGGCGATCTCAGCAGAGCGGATACTGCATATTGACCCCGCCGCCTGCGCGCTCAACTGCCGCAGGGCGATGGAGTTCGCCGTGAAGTGGCTCTATTCCGTGGACGATTCCCTGTCTATGCCCGATGATGACCGACTTGTTCGCCTTATGGACAGCCGCCCCTTCCGCGACCTCGTAGGCGAGGATCTGTGGAAAAAGATGAAGCTTATTCGCACGCTCGGCAACAATGCCGCCCATGACGGCGATAAAATATCCCGCGAGCAGGCGGAGCTTTGTCTTGAAAACCTTTTCGACTTTATGGACTTTATCGCCTGCTGCTACAGCACCAACTACAAGCGCAGGGGCTTTGACCCATCGCTTGTCTATGCTCACGGCGAAGAGGAGGCTGCCGCAGA
>JAFXFT010000014.1 GCA_017513385.1 Oscillospiraceae bacterium
ACCGAGTATCCGCTCCCCTTTTCGTTTCCGCCGCCTCTGGTCTTAACGATGACCTCAACGGCATTGAGCGCCCTGTTGCTTTCGACGTAAACGGCGTTAAGGATACCGCGCAGGTTGTTCATTCTCTTGCAAAGTGGAAGCGCCTTGCGCTCAAGCGCTACCAGTTTGCTCCCGGCGAGGGTCTTTACACCGACATGAACGCAATCCGCCGCGATGAGGATCTCGACAGTCTCCACTCCGCCTACGTTGACCAGTGGGACTGGGAGAAGATAATCACCGCCGAGCAGCGCAATGCGGAGTACCTCAAGGAGACCGTGCGCGCCATCGTCAACGCACTGGTGGATACTCAGAAGTTCCTGCGCAGCGTATTTCCCCAGCTCTCTGTTTTGCCCAAAATCCCCAGAGAAGTCACCTTTGTCACCAGTCAGGAGCTTGAGGATCTTTATCCCGAGCTGGACGGCAAGGGACGCGAGAATGCATTTGTCAAGGATCACCCCGTGACCTTTATCATCGGTATCGGCGGCAAGCTCCGCTCCGGTAAGCCTCACGACGGACGCGCCCCCGACTACGATGACTGGAACCTCAACGGAGACCTGCTGGTATGGGACAGCGTAGGTCAGCGGGCAATGGAGCTTTCCTCTATGGGTATCCGTGTTGACCCTGCAAGCCTCGACCGTCAGCTGACTGTTTCCGGCTGCGACAACCGCCGCAAGCTGCCCTTCCATAAGATGCTGCTGAATAACGAGCTGCCTCTCACCATGGGCGGCGGTATCGGTCAGTCCCGCGTGTCCATGCTGCTTCTCGGCAAGGCTCACATCGGCGAGGTTCAGTCCTCCCTTTGGGACGAGGAAAACGTCAGCGCCTGCGAAGAAGCCGGCGTGATACTGCTGTAAAATACATAAGTATAGTTAAGCCCTCATTTGCGTTTATTGCAAATGAGGGCTTTCGTTATTTCAGCAGAAAGTCTATGTAATTTTCCTTTTCCGGGTGCGGTGCATTGCAGATAGAGAGAACAAGCTCAATGAATTCTGCTTGGGTACAGTTGGACACACTCACCTGATAAGCAGTTTCACCTATAATGAAGAATGCTCTCCACCATCTTGACGCTTTGACGCACATAGCAGCAGGAATATCACCAATCAAAGAATCCATATCACCGAACATCACGCGCACAGAGCTCGCGCCTGACATTGGCATCTCCGCAGTATACTGCAGCACGCCGTCCAAAGAGCACTTCACAGGAGTCGGAGACGCATAAATATTTATATTGATGTCATGGTTATGAGGGGCCGGATAAGTGTACCAAACAGCACAAGCCTTTGCCCCATTGAACATATACACCGGTTTCTCAGGGTCGCCGTTTATAAAGCATACCCCCTGCACCCAAAGCCGCTGGTAATCCGTGTCCTTCAGCGGCATACCACCCATAGTCCAATATTCCGGATATATATTCAGCGCCGCCAGCAGTTCTTCCCTGCTGTATAACTTTCCGCCGTTCATTTCCTTATAAGACACAAGTGTATCGTTGGCCTTGACACTGATTCCGGTTACGAATAAGTAATCTTCCTGTGTTAACTGCGATGCCAAGGTTTCCTCGTCCTTGAACCACAGCTCGCCGCGGTTCAGTTCCACTCTTTCGATTATTTCACCGTCAATAAGGGGTGTTTTTACGGTGATTGGTCGGGCGTAATGCCAATTTAGCAGCATGACAGCTGCCACCGCAGCAGTGCTGAACACAATAAGCACAACAATGCGGATTATAGCTTTTTTCATAGCTTACACCTCCACTCATCACATGCGGATGCCTGCACTATAAGTTTAATGCAATTTGTTTGTTTTGTCAATTATTGTCAGTGCTGCTGCAAGCATATACGCGTCATTCCGAGCCTGCGAGGAATCCCCCGGTTCAATGGTGCGCGGTAACGACACCGTTGGAACCATTCGGGGGATTCTTCGGGCTTCGCCCTCTGAATGACGTAAAAATGGAAACCCGCGAAAAGTAAAAACAAGTGTTAGGCTTCCCCCTTCGGGGAGAAGCTGTCGCCGTAGGCGACTGATGAGGGGCCTGCCGTAAGGCAGCAATAACAGCACCGATTTATTGCCAATCCACAATCACTGCGGAGATGCTTCGGCTGTGCCTCAGCATGACAGTTGATTTTACATTTTTCGTGTCATCGTCACTTCCGACAGTATCGTTACAAACGGAATGGGCAGGCCCATTCCCTACGAATGTGTTTTTTGATTTTCTGTTTTGTTGTTTCTACGGCAATAATCTGCGGCAGGGGCGCGCCCCTGCCCTACGAAATAAAACTCACACACTGCGTCATTCCGAGCTTGTGAGGAATCCCCCGGTCGAATACTCCGCAGTAGCGATCAAGGGTTAAGCTTCTCCTATGAGGAGAAGCTGGCACGGCAAAGCCGTGACTGATGAGGTGGCCTGCCGCAAGGCAGCAATAGCCACACCGATTAAATCGTAAAACCTCTCAATTCTCAATTCAATTTTATACACAGCAGTTGCCTTTATAATACAAATATGGTATACTTTTTTAGATTGTGATTTTTTATTCCGGAGGTCTGCATTATGGAATGGCTGGAAGTAAGTATAGAGGCTCACAAGGGCACGGAGGCTCTCTCCGACCTGCTGGAGGGCATGGGTGTTTCCGGACTTGTTATTGAGGACGGAAGCGATTTTGAAAAGTTCATGGACGAGAACCGTCAGTACTGGGATTACGTTGACGAAGAGCTCAGCCAGATGATGCAGGGCAAGAGTCTTGTTAAGTTCTATCTCTCCGCAGACGAGGACGGCAAGGCCGAGCTGGAACGCATCACCAAGGAGCTGGAGCCCCGCGGCTACGTTCCCTCCGCTCGCAACGTCCGTGACGAGGATTGGGAGAACAACTGGAAGCAGTATTATAAGCCCATCAAGGTCGGCGAAAAGCTGCTGATAGTTCCCGAATGGGAGGATGCTCCCGAGGCCGAGGGCCGCAGCATTTTGCGCCTGAACCCCGGTCTTATCTTCGGCACCGGCACCCACCCCACCACCAGAATGTGCCTTGAGCGCCTTGAAAGCTACGCTCCCGTAGCTGATTCCGTTCTTGACCTTGGCTGCGGTAGCGGTATCCTCTCCATTGCAGCCCTCTGCCTCGGTGCAAAGATGGCCATCGGCTGCGACATTGACGACAAAGCTCCCGACATCGTCATGGAGAACGCTCAGCTCAACAGCATCGGCACCGATATTTACACCGTTTACGCAGGCGACGTGCTGAAAAACCGTTCCCTGCGCAGTAAAATAGATGCACAGAAGTACGACCTCGTACTGGCAAACATCGTTTCCGACGTTATCATTGCACTGGTCAATGATGCCGCCAAGTGGGTGAAACCTGACGGAAAATTCATCTGCTCCGGCATTATCGACGGACGTGAGGACGAGGTCCGCGCCGCAGTTGAGGCTGCAGGCTTCGAGATTCTCGACCATGGTCACGTAGAAGACTGGCACTGCTACATGGCACAGCTGAGAAAGGATTGACCTTATGAAACTTTGTGTTCCCTGCCTTTTCGGCCTTGAAGGCCTTGCAGCAGACGAGCTGAAGTACATGGGCATGGACGGCGTTGCTGCCGAGACCGGCCGCGTACTTTTCGATGGCAATGCTGCCGACATCGCCAAGGCTAACATTCGCCTGCGCACCGGCGAGCGCGTGCAGATACTTATGGGAGAGTTCCCTGCCTACGAATTCAATGACCTCTTTGAGGGCGTTTACGCTCTCCCCTGGGAGGATTTCATTCCCAAGGACGGCGAGTTCCCCGTAAAGGGTCACTGCCTGAACAGCCAGCTCATGTCCGTTCCCACCTGTCAGGGCATGATAAAGAAGGCCATCGCAAAGCGTCTTGGCGGCAAATACGGCCTGCAGCAGCTCCCCGAAACGGGAAGCCGTTATCAAATTCGCTTCTCCATTATGAATGACCGCGCCTCTATCTATCTTGATACCAGCGGCGCTGCTCTCCACAAGCGCGGCTACCGTCCCAACGCCAATCTTGCACCCCTGCGTGAAACCTTGGCAGCGGCAATGGTCAAGATTTCCCGCTTTAAGGGACGCGACATTTTCTGCGACCCCTTCTGCGGCTCCGGTACCATCGCCATTGAGGCTGCACTGGCAGCTATCAACCGTGCTCCCGGTGTAAACCGTCGCTTCACAGCAGAAAGCTGGAGCACCTTTGACCGCCGCGTGTGGAAGGACGCACGCGACGAGGCAAGAGCCGCAGAATTCCGCGGCGACTACAAGATTTTCGCCTCCGACATTGACCCCGCCTGCATCGACATCGCTCAGGAAAATGCACGCCGCGCGGGAGTTTCCGAGTTTATACATTTCTCCTGCGCCAACGCGTTGGCATTCACTCCCCCTGCCGAGGGCAAGGGCATAATCATGGCAAATCCCCCCTACGGTGAGCGTCTTATGGACGTAAAGCAGGCCGAAGATCTCTACCGCAGCCTCGGACGTATCTGGCGCAAGCTGGACGATTGGAGCTTCTACGTGCTCACCTCCGACCTTGATTTTGAAAAGTGCTTCGGCAAAAAGGCCGACAAGCGCCGCAAGGTCTACAACGGAATGATTCAGTGCCAGCTCTATATGTATAAATAAGAGGAACGGACGGGTAAGATATGAAACACCTTTTCATTATTAATCCTACTGCAGGTAAGAACACCGACCCCGAAGCGCTCAGAAAGAAGATAAACGAGGCCATGTCCGGCAGCAGCGATGAGCTGGAGATATACGTTACCAAGGCTCCTCTTGACGCAACCGAAAAGGTTCGCGCCGAGGCCGAAAAGGGCGCTCCCCTGCGGGTATATGCCTGCGGCGGCGATGGTACTCTCAACGAATGTGTCAACGGTGCAGCCGGCTTTGAGAATGTGGCGCTGACTCACTATGCCAGTGGCTCCGGCAATGATTTCCTGCGCATGTTCGGCAGCGACACCGCTCTTTTCACCGACCTCAAGGCACTCATAAACGGCAAGGCTCAGCCCATCGACCTTATCGATGTATGCGTCCGCAAGTCCATTAACATATGCTCTCTCGGATTTGACGCAAGAGTCGGTATCGATGTCCACAAGTACACTCAAAACCCCTTTATTTCCGGCACTATGGGCTATGTAGTTTCCCTGCTGTCTCACTTCATCAAGGGTATCAACCGCCCGCTGAAGATAAAACTGGACGGCAAGGAGATGGCAGGCGAGTTCGCCCTTGTCTGCGCCTGCAATGGACGCTACTACGGCGGCGGCTTCAACCCCGTTCCCGAAGCCGAGCCCGATGACGGTCTTATGGACGTACTTATAGTTAAAAAGGTCAGCAGGCTCACCTTCCTCACGCTCATCGGCAAATACGCCAAGGGCCGCTATGCCGAGCTTACTAAATACATCAGTCACTATCGCTGCACCGAGATTGCTTTTGAAAGTGACGAGGAACTTGGCATAAATGTGGACGGCGAAGCCGTATTTTCCAAGACCCCCTGCTTCCGCATGGAGCCCGGCGCGATCAATTTCATCTTCCCCAAGGGCGCAGCCTTCCTTACTTCAAGGAATTCATAAAATTTTTTCATTTTTTTCGCAAAATGTTCTTGATTATTCCAGCAACATCTATTATTATAATAATCGTTAGCACTCAAACCGCAAGAGTGCTAAAACATAAATTTACAAACCAACGAAATCCAATCGGGAAATTTTCACCGGCGTGTATTTCGGACATATTTCAGGAGGTAATATATTATGAAGCTCATTCCTTTGGCTGACAGAGTTATCGTCAAGCAGGTAGAGGCTGAGGAAACCACCAAGGGCGGCATTATCCTCACTAGCGCTGCTCAGGAAAAGCCCCAGATTTTCGAAGTCATCGCAGTTGGCCCCGGCGGCTTTATCGACGGCAACGAGGTTGAGATGACCGTTGAGCCCGGCGACAAGGTTATCACCGGCAAGTACAGCGGCACTCAGGTCAAGATCGACGGCGTTGAACTCACTATCGTCCGCCAGCAGGATATTCTTGCTATCGTAGAGTAATTTAACAGGAGGTTTTTCAACATGGCAAAGATGCTTAAATATAGCGAAGACGCTCGCCGCGCTCTTGAGCGTGGTGTAAACCAGCTTGCAGATACCGTTAAGATCACCATGGGTCCCAAGGGCTGCAATGTTGTTCTCGACAAGAAGTACGGTTCTCCCCTGATCACCAACGACGGTGTTACCATCGCCAAGGAGATCGAACTGGCTGACCCCTTTGAAAACATGGGCCCTCAGCTGGTAAAGGAAGCTGCCAGCAAGACCAACGACGTAGCCGGTGATGGTACCACCACCGCTACCGTTCTCGCTCAGGCCATCATCAAGGAAGGTCTGAAGAACATCGCCGCAGGCTCCAACCCCATGGTTATGCGCCGCGGTATCCAGAAGGCTGTTGAGGCTGCTGTTGCCGCCATCAAGGAGCATTCCGTTCCTGTTTCCGATTCCGCTGCCATCGCAAGAGTCGGCGCTGTTTCCTCCGGTGATGAGGCAATCGGCGCGCTGATCGCTGAGGCTATGGAAAAGGTTGGCACCGAGGGTGTCATCACCATCGAAGAGAGCAAGACTGCTGAGACCGGCCTGGATGTGGTCGAGGGCATGCAGTTTGACCGGGGCTATATCTCCCCCTACATGGTCACCGATACCGACAAGATGGAGGCTGTTCTGGATGATGCCTACATTTTGATCACCGATAAGAAGATCGCCTCCATTCAGGAGATCCTGCCTATCCTGGAGCCTGTTGTCAAGGCCGGTAAGAAGATGATCATCATTGCCGAGGATGTGGAAGGCGATGCACTGGCAACACTGCTTGTGAACCGCCTGCGCGGCACCTTCAACTGCGTTTGTGTCAAAGCTCCCGGCTTTGGCGACCGCCGCAAGGAGATGCTGCA
>JAFXFT010000207.1 GCA_017513385.1 Oscillospiraceae bacterium
ACGAGCGTCTTGTTCGCATATTCGTTGATAAAAGCGAAGAGGCAATGGATTGGGCAATCGATCTGGCCATGCGTCCTGAATACGGGGGAGTAAAGATAAATCTCCAAGGTGCTGCGTATCAAGGCGAAACCTATAAGGAAATATACAGCGCTCACTGTTTCTATGACGGTCCGGTAGCTCGCAGCGGAAAATTCGGCGGACTTAACGAACTGATGGAACCCATGTATCAGGAGTCGCTGAAGCTTGGCACAAATTTCTTATTTAACACTACAATGCTTCAGCTTATCAAGGAAAACGGAAGGGTAGTGGGAGCAGCTGCCCGAAACGCTGATGGCAAGCTCATTGCAGTATATGCTAGTCAGGGTGTTCTGCTTGCCACCGGAGGAATTGGCGGCAATGATGAAATGTGCGAAGATCTTTGTCCAATTGCCAACCGCGTCGCCGTTAAGGCAAATGTCCCCAGAGGAGTAGATTTGGGTGAAGGACACAGAGCTGCACTCTGGGCAGGCGCCGCCTTTGAAGACACACCGTTTCCCACTATGATGCACCCGCAGGCTATACGTCACTCCAACTATTGCTTCATGTTTGTAACACCCAAGGGCAAACGCTTTATGAACGAAGATAATTATCTTCAAGGGCGCAGCCTTGGTATAATTAAAACAGGATACAAATGGTGCTGGACAATCTTTGACTCCGATTGGGCGAAAAAGATACCCGAAACTCTAAAGTATGGCGGAGGAATCTATTGGGGTGAGAGCTTTGACTACGTAGGCGGCAAACCCTTTGATGAGGAAGAAGTAGGGAAGAAGATCCAGCAAAGCCTCGAAAGTGGTTCTTCCGTTCAAGCGGATACTCCGCGCGAGCTTGCAGAAAAAATGGGTGTAGATCCCGATACATTTGAGGAAACCTTCAATAATTATAACAAAATGTGCCGTAACGGTCACGATGATGAGTTTGGAAAGCGTCGCGAACTGCTTATACCTTTGGATAAACCACCTTATATTGCCCGCAAATTTGGAGCGGCTCTTTTGTCTGTAGTAGGCGGCGTAAAGGTAGACGAAAAATTCCGTGCACTCGACGAACACAATGAGCCAATTCCCGGACTTTACGTTCTCGGCAACGCTATGGCAGGACGCTACGGCGTCGACTATCCAATGCTTATGCCCGGCAACAGCACAGGTTCCGGACTTACATACGGATACCTGCTCGGTAGGGCCTTCGGCGCTGAGACAAATAAAAAAGGTGAACAGTGATGTCAAAAAAACTTTTAATTACCGGTTTTGATCCATTTGGCGGAGATGCTATTAATCCCTCTTGGGAGGCTGTAAGGCTGCTGCCGGACAGAATCGGTGAATATGATATTACTAAACTCGAAATACCCACAATATTCGGCGCAGGTGCCAAAAAGGTTTTAGACATCGCTGCAGAACTTAAACCCGACGTAATAATATGCGTTGGTCAGGCTGGCGGCAGAATGAGCATCACGCCAGAGGTTATCGGCATCAATCTGCGCGAAGCACGTATTCCAGACAATACAGGCAATCAACCTTTAAACACCCCCATAGTTGCTGATGCACCCGCAGCATATTTTTCAACAATACCCATCCGCAAAATGGTAGAATACATTAACGAAGAGGGAATACCCGCATCTTTATCGTATTCCGCAGGTGCATTTGTCTGTAACGATGTACTTTATACCTTACTGAACCATTATGCAGGAACATCAACTCTTGCGGGCTTCATACATGTACCATATCTTCCGGAGCAGGCAGGGGACAAGTTTTTCAGCCTGCCTCTTGAGAAAATATGTGCAGCATTGACAGCTGCCATCAATGCTTTGGACTAATACAACATCTTTCACGGAGCGATTTATTCGCTCCGTGATTTTGTACATATTCGGCATAATTAAAATTAATAGATTTCGACATTTTATTGACTGTTAGTTGTTAAAGCGGTATAATTCATCTATTAACCAGCAATACAGGAAGTGGGTTGGTCATTTTGAAAAAAGCAACTATTTTTATATTATGTCTGATACTCGGATTCTCCCTTTCGGGCTGTTTCCTGCTCCCCAAAGAAGCTGCTACACCTGAGCTGCCTTTGGTTACACCGTACAGCGGTGAAGAGTATATTACAGCGCAGGTAAGCCGCGGTGATTTCAGCTTGGTACGCGAGGTAACTTTCGCTTTTCAGGCAACTCGCCGTGAGAAGCTGACTTTCGGTATTACCGGCAAAAGCTACGGCGCTGTCAACGTAGAAGTAGGCGATACAGTAGAAGCAGGGCAGCTTGTAGCATGGCTTGATGTTACCGATGTCGAGCAGCGCATATCTGTAGTTGAGGCTGAAATCGCTCGCCTTACCATCAAACTTGAGGAAGCGGAAACAGCATACCAACTCGCTCTTGAATCCGAGAAACTGCAGGGAAATGTCAGCACAGTCACCTCCGATGCAAGATCCGCAGACGCGGCTTATTACAGGGCATCGCTTGAACTTCAGGAGGGAAAGATGGCTGAGCTGCTTGCCGAGAGAGAGAGTCTTAGGCTATATGCAACCATCGGCGGAACTGTTACCTATGCTAAAGCCTTGTATCCCGGAGCAACATCTAACAAAGCAGATACCGTTGTCACTATCACAGATACTACTTCTTCCGTATTCTATGCAAACACTGAGCATTATGCACTTTTCAAAGAGGGCAGCGAAGTTACCGTAGTCTCTGATAGCGTTGAATATCCCTGCATCGTACGCAATTCCGCTGAGCTTGGTATGGAAGCCTCCGCATCCAACAAGGCACAGGGAAGGGAAGCAGTATGTCTTGAAGTTATTGGCGCAGAAACCCCCGCAAGCAACTCTGCAAAGGGCAATGTTACGCTCGAGTTGGACAGCCGCCATGATGTTCTTATGCTCCCCAAGCGCGCTGTATTCAAGGTAGAAGATGCATGTTATGTTTATTACGAAGATGAGAATGGCCTGAAGAGTGCACGTGAAATCCAGTGCGGTCTCGAAAGCGATAAATGGATCGAAGTTATCTCCGGTCTCGAAGAAGGCGACAGCGTCATTCTCCGCTGACATTTGACAATCCCAAGAAAGGTAATGCAGATATGAAACTGATACATAAACTACTGGCTTGGCATGTAATATTGAGTTTACTTCTCTTTAGCGGCTGTGCCATGAATGCATCTGACGACGCGCCCGAGCTTATTGAGCCTGTAGGCATGGAGCCTGATACTACAGTTGTATACCGCGGAGAAATATTTAATGTTATCACTTTGGAAGGTCTCGTTCTTCCGCAGGTTCATGACTTGTACTTCAAAGCAGGCGGCATAATTGACGAAGTCATGGTCACAATAGGCAGCACCGTGAAAGCCGGCGACGTAATAGCTCGACTTGATGCCGATTTTTACGTAAAATCTCTTGAGAGCACAGAAAACAACCTTGCTTATAATCTTGAAGTATGGGCGCTTAGCGAAAAGATGGCCAGCGCCAAGATAGACATTGCTAAGATTGAGCTGAAGCAGCTCAAAAACGAAGGTGCAGCAGCATCTGCAATAGGTCTCAAGGAAATAGAGATCACAGAGCTTGAAAACAAGCTCGATGCCGACAAGGCACTTTGGGAGTTGGCCCGTATTGAACTTGAAAACAGTATAGAACAGCTGCGTGAACAGGTCGAGGGAAGCGTACTTACAGCTCCCTGCGACGGTACGATTGTATACACCACCGCCGTCGAGGGTGGATATGCAATGGCAGACTCCAGTCTTTTCCGACTTGCAGAGGACGAAAACCTCTATATATCCGCCGATTATGTTACTTCCGACCAGGTAGATAAAGCGCTTGAAATCTACGGTACTGTAGGCGGCAAGGAAGTTACTATAAAATATGAGCCGATGGATAGAGTAGAATATCTCTCCCGCAATGACAGCGGCAAAAATATGAGCAGCACCTTCATTGTCAGCGATGCAGGAGATGTTGAAGTAGAAAGCGGCATGAGCGCAGTCATATTCCTTGTTACAGAACGCGATAACGATGCGCTCATCGTTCCTACCTGTACTGTAAGGCAGGATGTTAACGGATTCTTCGTATATTTAGTCGACGAAACCGGTACACAGATACGCAGAAACATTAAGCGCGGCATCTACAACGATGCATACGTGCAGATACTCGAAGGACTTGAGGAAGGAGATGTGGTATATGCGGGTAATTAAACGCATACTCGTGCTGTGCCTTGCCATTGGCATGCTTACAAGTGCAGGCTGTAGCGATACAGACTCAACCTCCAGTCTCGGCACACCCGATCTCCTTCAGGAAAATCTTGAGAAGGAAACTACCTATCGTCTTCATATCGCTCAGCCTCAGACGGTTAGCCGTGAAATGGAGCTAAGTGCAAATCCTGCTTATTTTCTGCAGAAGTCTGTCAGAACCGATGCGGAGTATCAGCTCATTGAGCTGTGCGTTGATCGCAGTGATTCAGTAAAAAAGGGCGACATAATTGCCGTTCTGCAGGGTCTTGGCTCTCGAATGGATATTGAGCAAAAACGTCTTGAGCGTGATGCATACGCTGCAGGCACAGCAGAAATGGCAGCATATTACGAAACTCTGCTTAAGAATGCAGAAGCTCTTCCCGCAAACACCGAAAATGAAATATCAATCCGCAATCTCAGGATTACATATGCTCAGGCAGAGCTCGACCTTTATAATCTTCAGTCCACTCAGGCATTAAATGCCATGGATGAAGCAATCGCAGCGCTGGAAGCTGCCGCAGGCGAAGCTTATATCTATGCCCCTGCTGACGGATCTGTGCGCACCGTCACCAACTACAGAGATGGCGATGTAATCCCCGCAGGCACCGAACTTTGCGTTATTAACGAAGCCAATTCTCAGCGCATTTATGGACTCAGCAGCAGCGGCACCTACGTTTACGGCCGCGAAGTAGAAGTTACTCTCGGCCGCAGCGACAATAAAAAAACATACACCGGCAGAGTTGTATCTTCTCCCGAAGTACAGGGCAGCGAATACTACAGCACTGATATTTACATCAGCATCGATGAAAAAATCGCTACCCGTTCTACTGATGGACGCGCAGCTTTGTCCTTTACCGTTTTGGACAATGTAATAGCTGTTCCTTCCAATGCAATCACCATACTCGACGGTCGTGCAACAGTACAGATACTTGATGGAGATTCCGTCCACACGAGAAGTGTAGTTCGCGGTCCAATAGTCGGTAATGTTGTTACTGTGCTGCAGGGTCTTAAAGAGGGCGACAAAATCGTGGTCAGCTCTTATAACAGCTGAAGGGAGGCGCAGCGATGATTCGATTTGTTCTGAGAAAAATGCTACATAAGAAGTGGCTCATGGCTGCTCTTCTCATAGGCAATATTCTCCTTGTTTCTATAGCCGCAGGTAATCCTATGTACACCGAAGCGGCTCTTCAGCGTATGCTTACCAATACCATGTCCGACTATGTCACTCAAAACGGACGCTATGCCACCATGGCATACTTGGTAAGTAATATAACCCGAAATGCCAATGGCAATAGTACTACTATACAAAACTTTCACGAAGCCGATGCTCGTGCAGCATCAATGCCCGATGATCTCGGTCTCAGTTCAAAGTGGCTGGTTCGCAACATTTTTCTGAACGAAGTAGAGGTAAAACCGGTTCTCAAACGCTCCAATCTTTCTTCTCAGCAGGTAAGACTCGGTTTTCTCTCCGGTCTTGAGGAACATAGCAAGCTTTTGAGTGGTCGTATGTATCAGGCTTCTGTTGAAGACAATGTAATTGAAGTCGTTGTCAGCCAGAAAGCTTTGATAGAGCTTAATCTCATGCTTGATGAAGTTCTTGAAGTAGAAGATCTTACTATGGCTGACGGCTCACCGTGTCGAGTAAGAATAGTAGGTATCTACGAAAGTGCTTCCGAGGATGATCATTACTGGTATAAGTCTCCCAGCGATTACAACACCCAGCTTATGATGTCCGAGGCGGATTTTCTCCGTCTTGTTGGTGACTACTCAAAGCTGCCTTATCCGGTTATGGGTCTTTGGTTTGTTATCATGGACTATAACGATGTAACCGTTGATAATGCACAGCACCTCTATGATTCCTCTAAGAATTATCAAGCACTCCATAAGAATATCAACAACTCCAGCTACACCGATTATTACAACTCCATTCTTGAGAATTATCTCAAGGAGTCCCTGCGTGTAACTGTGACTCTCCGCATTCTGCAGATACCGATTTATGCTCTGCTGGCCGCATTTATCTTTATGGTATCCGGGCAGATACTCAGCATGGAGGAAAGCGAGATAAGCGTAATTAAGAGCCGTGGCTCCTACAGACGACAGATACTCGGTATATATCTTCTGCAAA
>JAFXFT010000208.1 GCA_017513385.1 Oscillospiraceae bacterium
ACTGCGAAGCCGTGGGTACGGATGCATCGGTCAACGATGTCGGAGAGCTTACCGGAGCTGGTGACGAAGTCAACTTCGAGCTTGAACGCGTAGTTCGTAATGAACATGCTGGGCGAGTACGACGGTAAGGAACTGCGCAGCGTAAATGCCGAGGACCTTGGCATTGAGAGCGAGGAAAATAAGGAAGAGACCGAGAAGAAGGAAGCCGACACCAAGGAGCTTCTGGACTTCGTAAAGGATAGCCTGGGCGGCGAGGTCGTTGCCGTTAAGCTCTCCCACAAGCTGAAGAATTCCGCCGTCTGCCTTGGTGTTCAGGGTCCCATCAGCCTGGAAATGGAGCGCTATTTCAACACCGTTCCCGGTGCAGGCGAAAAGGTCAAGGCAGAGCGCGTGCTGGAGCTCAACGGCGAACACAAGGTATTCGATGCCCTCAAGGCTGCCTACGAGAGCGATAAGGACAGAGCCGCCAAGTACGCCAAGCTGCTGTACTTCCAGTCCCTGCTCCTTTCCGATGCGAAGATCGAGGATCCCGCAGAGTACGCCGAGCTGGTCAGCGAGCTGATGATCTGATGCTATAATGATGAAAGCCACTGCCCGATGGGCAGTGGCTTTTTGTGCGTATAGGGAAATTACAGCTCGGTGATGGTGTCTGCGTACTCTCTGTAAGCGGTGTGGAGGGGTGCGGGCTGAATGCCGTCGGCTGCGTAGCCGATGGGCAGCAGTGCAACGGGGCGAATGTTCTCGGGCAGGTTGAAGGCCTTGACCAGCTCTTCTGCGTTGAACATGCCCACCCAGCAGGAGCCGATGCCCTGCTCCCATGCCTCAAACATCATGTGGGTGCAGACGATGGAGGCGTCCATTTCGCCGAAGTTGGCTGCCTGAACGGTGGTGTCATAGCAGATGGCGAGGATAACGGGTGCGTTGTAGGTGCAGGGGGAGATGGTTCTCATCTTGGCGACTGCCTCGGCGCTCTTGGCGACGTAGATGTGCTGGGGCTGATTGTTGCAGGCGGTGGGCGCGATGCGACCTGCTTCGAGGATAGCTGCCAGCTTTTCCTCTTCGATGGGGGTGTCCTTGAAGCCGCGGACGGAATAGCGGGACTTTGCCAGTTCCATAAATGTCATGGTGTGTACCTCCGTTTATTTTTAATTTTCTTCGTATTTTTCAAATCTGTATTTCTGCTCGGCCTCGGGATATTTTTCCTTGTCGGTCTCGGACAGGAACATCTCCAGCGGGCGGGCATAAAGCTTCTGCTTACCGTAAAGAGGACGGTAAACCATAAGTATTTCACCTGTTTCGGTGTGCTCCGCCTCACCGATTATTTCGTAAAGATAGAGCATAGGCTCTGCCGCCAGCGTTTCGGCATCGGCAAGCCAACGCTTGAAATGTACCGCCCGGTCGCCGGGACGGAAAGGATTGTCACGCATAATATGTACCTCCGGGGGAGTAGAAATGAATTGCCTGCGGCATGAATTGAAATCAAGGATTTCATGAATTGCTACGCATGAATTGCCCTACGGGCATATCAAGATACATTCTTCACGGCGCAAAGCGCCAATTCATGAAGCGGAGCTTCAATTTATGGGCGAAGCCCAATTTATTGTTTAAATTATATCCCAGTGCAGGCATATATGTCAATTGTATGCAAAATTTTAAGAAATTTCCGCAAAACCTTTGCTTTTGGGGAAAGCTTATGATAACATTATTTGCTGTGATTAAAAATACTGTCCAAAAGAGGATATTCCAATGTAATACAGCCTCCATTTCTGACGCTAAAAAATACTTTTTCCAAAGGAAGATATATAGTGAGTGACATGAAAAAAGAAATTAACCGTCGCCGCACGTTTGCGATAATCTCGCATCCCGACGCCGGTAAGACCACGCTTACAGAGAAGCTCCTTCTTTACGGCGGTGCAATCCAGCTGGCCGGCTCCGTTAAGGGCAAGGCCACGGCTCGCCATGCCGTTTCCGACTGGATGGAGCTGGAGAAGCAGAGAGGTATTTCCATTACCTCCTCCGTAATGCAGTTCGAGTATAAGGATTACTGCATCAATATCCTCGATACCCCCGGCCATCAGGACTTCTCCGAGGATACCTACCGTACCCTTATGGCTGCCGACAGCGCCGTTATGGTCATCGACGCAGCAAAGGGTATCGAGCCCCAGACCAGAAAGCTGTTCAAGATTTGCGCCATGCGCCATATTCCCATCTTCACCTTTATCAATAAGCTGGACCGCGATGCCCGCGACCCCTATGAGCTTATCGAGCAGCTGGAGAAGGAGTTCGGTCTCGGCACTTATCCCATGAACTGGCCCATCGGCAGCGGTATCGACTTCAAGGGCGTTTACGACCGCGAGAAGAAGGCTATCCTTGCCTTCAACGAGTTCCACCGCGGACAGAGCCGCATTCAGGCTATCGAGTGCGACCTGAGTGACACCGATCTGGTAGATGAGCTTATCGGCGAGCGCCTGCGTAAGACGCTTGTTGACGATATTGAGCTGCTGGACGGCGCAAGCTATGAGTTTGATCTGGACGAGGTGCGCCGCGGCCGCCTGAGCCCCGTGTTCTTCGGCTCCGCCCTTACCAACTTCGGCGTTGAGCAGTTCCTCAACAGCTTCCTCGAGATGACCACTGCGCCTCTGGCCCGTGCCACCGAGGAGGATATCGTCGATCCTTTCGACGAGCGCTTCTCCGCATTCGTTTTCAAGATTCAGGCCAATATGAACAAGGCTCACCGCGACCGTATCGCATTCATGCGTATCTGCTCCGGTAAGTTCCAGCGCAGCGAGGAATACCTCCATGTGCAGGGCGGCAAGACACTGAAGCTTGCCCAGCCTCAGCAGATGATGGCGCAGGAGCGTGAGATCATTGAGGAGGCCTATGCCGGCGACATCATCGGCGTATTCGACCCCGGCATCTTCTCCATCGGCGATACCGTCTGCGCCAAGAATATGAAGGTGCAGTTCGAGGGTATCCCCACCTTCGCTCCCGAGCATTTTGCCGCTGTTGAGCGCGTGGATACCATGAAGCGCAAGCAGTTTGAAAAGGGCATCATGCAGATCGCCCAGGAGGGTGCAATTCAGATTTTCCGCGAGCCTCACAGCGGTATGGAGGAGGTTATCGTGGGCGTTGTCGGTGTGCTGCAGTTCGAGGTTCTTGAGTACCGCCTCAAGAGCGAGTATTCCACCGACGTGCGCCGCCGCGGCCTGCCTTATCAGGAGGTGCGCTGGATAGGCAACGAGGGTCTTGACCCCTCCACACTCAACCTTACCAGCGATACCAAGTGGGTGCAGGACTTCAAGGGCAACAACCTGCTGCTCTTCACCGCATCATGGTGCGTTGACTGGGCGCTGAAAAAGAACGAGGGACTTATCCTCCGCGAATTCAGCAAGAACTAAAAAAAGTTTATCCGCCATCGGCATAGCCGGTGGCGGATTTTTTGCATTTGATAGCGGTGGTGAAAAAAGCAAAAACTTAAAAAAGCTTGTCATGCTGAGCGCAGCGAAGCATCTCCGCAGTAAACTTTAATGCCAATATATAATTGGTGCGGAGACCCTTCGTTGCACTCAGGGTGACAAAACTTTTTGTAGCTGCTCTTGGGCAGAGCAAAAGCCAGCCTGTCTGGTGACAGGCTGGCTTTTTGTTTGTATTAAGTACCCAGATAGGCGGCCTTGACGGACTCGTTTGTAAGG
>JAFXFT010000209.1 GCA_017513385.1 Oscillospiraceae bacterium
CAATGCGAGCATCCTTGCTTGCAAGCTTCTCCTGCACCATGAAGTCCATCAGGCCGCGATAGTTGGCGTTCTGGTTGTCAATGATATCGCGGGTCTGCATATTGATAACATTGCCGAGATCGCAGAAGCCCTTCGCCATGTTGAAGTTTACGCCATCGATAGCGCGCTGAGTCTGGCAGCAGCAGTCTTTCATAGCGTAGCCAAGATCACACACGGCGCGGTCTACGCCTGCAAAGCCGCCGGTGATAGCGTTGTTGAGTGCATAAGTGGCATCGCTGATGCCATTCTGTACACCACGCACGGCGCTGTCGATGTTCTGGATTGCAAAGCCGTCATAAAGCTCTGCACGGGTCAGTGCGCCATTCATAAAGCCGCCGCCACCAAAACCACCCCAGCCGAAGCCGCCTCCGCCGAAAAGCATTGCGACAATTATCACCGCCCAAAGCCCTTCGCCAAAGCCGCCCCAGCCGCCATTACCGCCGCCGGAGTCCTGTCCTGCCATGTAACCAGTTGCAAAATCGTCCATATTTTTCTCCTTTCAGAAATGAAATTTTTATATTTCACCACGGGCCGTACGCTCCCGGAGTGTTTGAGTGAGAGCACGGTTTTTATCAAGACCCGCAAAACTGAAAAGAGATTGCCGCCGTATTTAGTTGGAAAGCTGTTCTTTGGCGCTTATTTGATTGCTTAATTCTTCAAATGACACATCGCTGAGCGATAACAGAAGTAAACAAAGTAAGCCTTTTGTATTTGAGTCTTTTAATCGCTCTTCTATACCGCACCAGCAATAGGAATTAGGTATTTCATCCATGTTCTCACCTCAATCCCAGTTGCTTCAAAACTGCCTCGGGCGTGGTGTTGCGCTCTTTGCACATATTCATTGCCATCTGCTGGAGCTGCTGGGGGCTTTTGCCCTGGATCATGCGCATAGCCTGCGCCGCCTGCGGATTGTTCGCCGCCATCTGCTGGAGCATCTGCATGGGGTTGCCGCCGTTTCTGGCAAGCATGGCAAGCTGGCTAATCATGGGATTATTCTGCATTTGTTACCTCCGTTCCTTTGAGCGCCGCAAGCTCTCTGCGCAGCGCGGCTACTTCGTCCGCCGTTGCATAGACCACAGGGGGCGCGGGTGCCTGTTTTGTGTAAATCTCAAAATCGGTGGAGCCTGTATTGAAGTTAAACTGTTTTGTGTAAATCTGACCGTCCGCCAGATTGATAAAGGCGTATAAGCTGCCGTCAAACTGCACCTGAGCCTGTTTTGCCTCGTCTATGCTGTTTACCGGGCGGCAGAACACACCGCCCTGCATTGGCTGCTGCGTGGGCTGCTGGGGGAAAAATGTCTGCATGGGGTTATAGCCGTAGTTTGGATATCCGTACTGGAAAGCCATGTTTTATACACCGTCCTTTCGATGTGATAATCGTATCAAAAAGCGAGGAATCATGTGTGCGCCTTGTGTGCGGGATATGTGCAGCAAATGTGCGTTTAAAATAAAAAACGCCCCGAAGCCGTAATGGCCTCGGGGTTTTGTGTTAGCAGGGTATTCCATTTTTGTAGATATCTTCAATGCGCCGCCTTGCGCGGGTGATGCGTCGGGAAATTTGCGTCCTGTCCGTGTCTTTTTCAATCGCTATGTCGATTTGGCACTGATGGTCGATAAAGTAACGGCGGGCAACGTCGGCGTCCTCAACGCCCAAATTCGCCTCATAAATGAGCTTTTCCCATGCGCTGCGGCTCAGACCGGCAAGCGCCGGGTCAATACGGAGCTTTGCCTGTGTCATATTGCCTCCTTAGAGATTGCTCTTATCCGTGGGGTTGTTGACGATACCAAAGGCAATGAGGATAGCGCCGATGGCGTCAAGCACCTGAGTGAATGCGGTTTCGGTGATGCCGATTGCCTCGGTCACACCAAATGCAGACAGGATAGTCCACAGAGCGCCGGCTACGGACACCCAAAGTGCCCAAGACTTGAATCTGTTCTGATACATATCTTTTCTCCTTTCAAAGAAAACTGTGTTCTTTTATACATCTCATGTATGTCTCTTTAATGTTCTCGCAGGCGGCCACGGCCATTTCGTTTTTGAAGTCCTCATGATCGGCGCAATACTGATTGTATGCGGTGATGTCCAGCAGGATCTGGTCGAAGTGCTCCTTCGTGTGGCGCACATCGTGCAGCAGCTCGTCATTGAAGCGGAGGATGCGGGTACGGAGATTTATCGCGTCCCGCTCCTCGGACTTGCGCACGTGCTCCCGGAAAGCAGCAGACAAGGCACGATGCTCCGCAAGCACCTCTTTATTGAGCGCCCTGCCGATGCCTCTGGCTATCCATGACCAAGGATCGATCTTGATGGGGGCAAGCTGCACAAGGGTGAGCAGCGCAGCCAGCCCCAACCCGCCGCCTGCTATGTAGTCCAGCAGGCTCATACCTCGTCCTTTCTGTCCGGCAGGCCGTCCAGCAGCCCCAGGCGGTCAATAACCGCCGCCAGCTCCACGCGCTTTACGGGGTCTTCCGGGCGGGTGCCGTCCATGACGCCCTTGGCAGAAGCCTTGTCCCACGCGCCCTCGTCCTCGCTCCATGCAGGTTCGGGCTTTGCCGCCCGCTCCGTTTCGTAGCGCTTCATGTGCTCCTTAAACTTTTCGTAGCTCATTTCCTCGTCCTCCTCATAGCTCCAGAGTCCCGCCGCGTCCATGTCCGGGCAGGTGTTGATGTCAACGGTGTGGCCTGCTTCGGGGATACGCACATTCCACTCGGCCTGATACACGTTGTGGTGTTCGCTTATCTTGCCATAGCTCCACGCCACGCACTGCCAATATGCCATGCTGTCACCAAAGCGCTGGTGCATAGCTTCAATGACCTTGTAGCTGCCATACACGCCGATTTTGTATTCACCGACCTGCTGGCTTGCTGCCTTGAGATATGCTGCCACGGCGTCAAATTCGGCGGGCTGTGCGTCGTAGTCCACGGCGAAATAAATAACACCGTCTGTGGGCATACCCAGCTCCAGCGCCTGATTATAAGCCCTTGCGCCGTCCACCGCGCCTGCGGCCATACCCTCACCCGCTCTGGCGGCGGTGGTTTCCCATACGCAGAGCAGACGCAGCCCTGCGGCGGATATGGCCTCGGCTTCGGGCTTGTTCAGCCGTTTCCAGTTGCCGGGAGTGTCGGGGCAGAAATATCTGCCCACGAACTCATAGCCCAAATCTTTGAATATTCGCGCTTTCTCCGCTGTCAGCGGAGCTGCGCAGTCTATGCCTTTTACTGCCATTGGTCGCTTACCTCCTTATGTCACGACGCCGTAGCGCTCGAAAAGCGCAGCCACAGCCTCATCATTGAGGAGTTTCTGCTGCTGACCATGATTCAGCGCATCATACACGGTCTGCAATGCGGTTTTGGTTTCCGTCACCGCTTCATCAGTCTTGCGTTTCAGTTCTGTCTTTGTCATTACACACCAAACCTTTCAAGGGCAGCTTCATAGTC
>JAFXFT010000210.1 GCA_017513385.1 Oscillospiraceae bacterium
GCCGCAAATGTAGTGATACTGCCATTTTTGCCGCTTACGCGGACCCTCATCAGTCGGCTTCGCCGCCAGCTTCTCCCCAAGGGAGAAGCCATCTCCTGCCCAGACATTTTGCTGTATCACCAGCATCAAACGAACTTTTTTGACAAGCTGCAAAAATCACCGTCAAATGACGGTGATTTTTTCATCATTTCTTTTCGGCTTTCACCTTATCCAGCACTTTTTTGTATGGCATGAGCATGCCGTCGGTCATAGCGCTGCCCATCTTCGCTTTCAGCTTGTCGCTGGAAAGGAGCGCGCCCACGCCGTACATGGCCAGCATTCTGGGCCACTTCTTCTGCGGAAAATCATACTGACCGTGAGCCTTATAGAATTTATGGTCGGCTTTCATCATGCCCTGCATGAGCCAGATAAGGTCGCGGAACACCTTCATGCCGCCTATACCGTAAAAATTCTGCGGCGGCAGATACTTCTGCTCCAGCGCGTAAGTAAGATTGGCGCAAAGGCGGTCGATGGCTGCATCGGTATCCACCTCGTCGGTGGCGACGCCCGCAAGGTAATTGGAGCCCACCTGCGCGCGAGCCTCGATAACGGTCTGCAGATTCTGCTCGCGGCTCAGGTCGCCGCTTATAAGGTAGCCCACGCTCATTCCGATGGTGACGGTACGGTGTCCGTTGCAGAACTGGCGGTCGTCGTACATCTTGAAGCGGGCACCCATGGAGTGGTCCTTTATTGTAAAGGCATACACAATGGAATCGGCAGTCTGTATCTCATTGCGGAGATAATCGTCGAAGCCGTCGGTATATACGCACTTACCGCTGACGGCGCAGCTAAAGCAGCCAAGGCAGCCGCCGCGGAAAGGATACTCGCGGATATTCACCACCCGGGTCCTGCGCGGCATTTTCGCACGGAAGCGGGCTATCATATTGCTCAGCTGCGTATCGTTTTCGCCAAGGTCAGCCACGATGACCACATCGCCGGACTTTTCCCCTGCCGGCTCGGCGGGTACTGTCACAGGCACACGCTCGCCCGCAGGCAGAGCGGCTGGTACGGGCTCGTAAATATCATTATCCACAGACCAGCCCACGAAGCGCATGAAAGCCTCGGCTTCCTTGCGGCCCTTCTCCGTGGTAAGGTCGTCCATATCGGCGGAAAGGCCGCGGATATAGCGCAGGCCAAGGTCGGCGCAGTTATCCTGAATATAGCGGTGGGCGGTCATGTCATAGAAATGCTTGGAGGTGGAAAGCTGGATGGCATATTTGCCGGACAGGTCCGCGCCGCTCTCCTTCAGCAGCTCTATGAATCTATGGAGCTGGCAGGGTGCAATAAAGGTATACACCGGATATGAAAACAGCAGCAGCTGAGCCTTTTCTATTGCGGCGAGGGCAGGCGCGAAATCTTTTTCCAGCGCCTTGATGGTCTGCCCTGCATGGAGCACCTCGAAGTTATGCTCCGGGAACAGCAGCTGCATGTAATTTACGGTTTGAAGTGTTACGGAATTCTTCCCCTTGGGGCTTCCGTTGATGACAAGTATCTCCATATTCTTTTCTCCCACTACGTTTTTTGTGCCCCCATTATATCCCTCTTTCCAAAAAATAACAAGCATGAACCACCCCGCATTTACTTCTTTACTGTTCAATTGCGAGTTTTTAATGAAAAATTTCATATATTTGCTCATTTAAAGCAGTATTCTTTTGACAAACCACTCTTTTACTGTTAGAATGTGTTCATGCATATCCTTAAAAAAGGAATAGAAATGAGGTTTTGACATTGAAACGTGAACGCTTATCCTCGCGCCTTGGCTTTATCCTGCTCAGTGCAGGCTGCGCCATCGGCTGCGGCAACGTATGGAAGTTCCCCTGGATGGCGGGAGAAAACGGCGGCGGCGGCTTTGTACTTATCTACATCCTCTGCCTGATTTTCCTTGGTCTTCCCGTTATGGTCATGGAGTTCTCCCTCGGCCGCGCATCCCAGGCAAGCCCCGTAAGGATGTATCAGAAGCTGGAGAAGCCCGGTCAGAAGTGGCATATCCACGGCTACCTCGCCCTCTTCGGAAACATCTGCCTTATGTCCTTCTACACCGTTGTTGCAGGCTGGATGATCTACTACTTCTTCCGCTTTGTAACCGGCCAGACCGCCGATCTCGGTTTCGTATCCATGATCACCAACCCCGGCGTGAACATGCTCTTCATGGGCATCGTCGTTGTGATCGGCTTCCTCGTCCTCAGCTTCAACCTGCAGGGCGGTCTTGAGCGCATCACCAAGTACATGATGGTCGCTCTTCTCTTCCTCATGATCGTCCTCGCCATCAACAGTTTCACTCTTGACGGCGCAAAGGAAGGTCTCAAGTTCTATCTGCTGCCCGACTTTGGCAAGATCTCCGCAAATACCGTTGTCGGCGCAATGAATCAGGCATTCTTCTCCCTCAGCCTTGGTATAGGCTCAATGGCTATCTTCGGCAGCTACATCGACAAGAAGCGCTCCCTCATGGGCGAGTCCATCAATGTTATCATTCTGGACACCTTCGTTGCCATCACTGCCGGTCTTATCATCTTCCCCGCTTGCTTCACCTATAATATGGAAGTCGGCGCAGGTCCCGGCCTTCTGTTCGACACCATGGCTACCGTATTCACCCACATGGCAGGCGGTCGTCTGTGGGGCTCCATCTTCTTCCTGTTCATGATCTTCGCTGCCATGTCCACCGTATTCGCCGTATTCGAGAACATTCTCGCCTGCGTCCGCGAAATGACCGGTTGGAGCCGCCCCAAGGGCTGCGTTGTCTGCGGTATCGTTATTTTCGCTCTCGCTACCACCACCGCTCTCGGTTACAGCAAGTTCCCCTTCCAGCCCTTTGCTGAAGGCACCGCATGGCTGGATCTTTGGGATTTCATCGTTTCCTATAACCTTCTGCCTCTCGGCTCTCTCGTCTTCGTCTTCTTCTGCTGCAACAAGCGTTACGGCTGGGGTTGGAAGAATATGCTTGCCGAGGCTAATGCCGGTACCGGTCCCAAGGTAAAGAACTGGATGAAGCCCATCTTCTGCATCGTAGTTCCCATTGCCGTTATCGTTATTTATATAATGGGTCTCATCAGCTTCCCCTGGAAGTAATTCCAAACTTAATAACAAAAATCCCTCGTCCATCGGACGAGGGATTTTTTATTGCCGTTAAGGTTTTAGCCGCCAAGATATGCCTGACGGACTGCGTCGCTGGCTGCCAGCTCTGCGCCGGTGCCGCTGAGGGTAATGGAACCGGTCTCAAGAACGTAGGCTCTGTCGGCTACGGAAAGCGCCATCTGAGCGTTCTGCTCAACGAGAAGAATAGTGGTGCCCTTGCTGTGCAGGTCCTTGATTATGTCGAATATCTGCTCAACGAGAATGGGGGCAAGACCCATACTGGGCTCGTCCAGCATAAGGAGCTTGGGGTGGCTCATGAGTGCGCGACCCATTGCCAGCATCTGCTGCTCACCGCCGGAGAGAGTACCCGCAATCTGCTTGCGGCGCTCCTTAAGACGTGAAAACTGCTCGTATACCATTTCCAAATCGGCATCAAGCTTAGAATTGGACTGGGTAAAAGCACCCATTTCAAGGTTTTCCTGAACGGTCATCTGCAGGAAAATGCGGCGACCCTAGGGAACCTGTGCAAGACCGCTACAAC
>JAFXFT010000211.1 GCA_017513385.1 Oscillospiraceae bacterium
GAAGTGGTAGTTGGCTATCTTGGGATGAGCCTTGGAGACAACGGAAAGCAGTGTGGACTTGCCTACGTTGGGGAAGCCTGCCAGACCTACATCTGCCAGCAGCTTCAGCTCAAGGGTGACCTCGCGCTTCTGTCCGGGCATACCGGGCTTTGCAAAGCGGGGCACCTGACGGGTGGGGGTAGCGAAATGCTTGTTGCCCCAGCCGCCCTTGCCGCCCTTGGCAAGAACATAAGGCTCGTCACCGGAAATATCCTGAATTATAGCACCGGTCTCCTTGTCGCGGACAATGGTGCCGCGGGGAACTCTGAGAATAAGATCCTCGCCGTCCTTACCGGTCTTGAGATGACCCTGACCGTCAACGCCGTTGCCGGCAACGTATTTGCGCTTATAGCGGAAGTCCATAAGTGTGGACATATTATCGTCGGCAACGAAAATAACGTCGCCGCCCCTGCCGCCGTCGCCGCCGTCGGGACCGCCCGCCGCGATATACTTCTCGCGGTGGAATGCGATGGCGCCGTTGCCGCCCTTACCGGCAATCAGGGTTATTGTTGCTTTATCTACAAACATTGCGTAACCTCCTTAAAAGGCTGCGATAAAAAAGCAAGACGGGACTGATCCCGTCTTGCTTATAAGGCTTGATTACTCAGCGATCTCGTAAACGGAAACCTTCTTGCGGTCCTTACCGAGACGCTCGAAACGAACGGTGCCGCTCTTAAGTGCAAAGAGGGAATCGTTGCTGGCTCTGCCGACGTTGGTGCCGGGATGGATCTTGGTGCCGCGCTGGGTCACGAGGATGTTGCCGGCGAGAACGAACTGACCGTCAGCTCTCTTGGGGCCGAGGCGCTTGGACTTACTATCACGACCGTTACGGGTGGAGCCCATACCTTTTTTATGTGCCATTAGGAATACACCTCCAAATATCAGATAGAATAATTAAGTTTGTTACGCAGATTAGAGAGCGATGGACTCGATCTGAACCTGAGTATAGGGCTGTCTGTGGCCCTGACGTCTTCTGTAGCCCTTCTTGGGCTTATACTTGAAGATGTGAATCTTCTTGCCCTTGCCGTTCTTAACGACCTTGGCGGTAACCTTGGCGCCCTCAACAACGGGGGTACCGAAAGTGGTGGTTTCGTCACCTACAACTGCGAGAACCTTGTCAAAGGTAACCTCGTCGCCGGCTTCAACATTCAGCTTTTCGATGAAAACGATATCGCCTTCACCGACTCTGTACTGCTTACCGCCGGTTTCAATAATTGCGTGCAGCATTATTGCACCTTCCTAACATATAGTCTCGCTATCCCGGGTGGAAGCAGCGGCTTCACTTGACAGAACCCTTTCAAAGCGGCTTTGAAAGTATATCACCCAACGCCTCTAAAGTCAAGGCATTTTTCAAATTATTTTTGCTGTTTTTGGCGATATTTCAAAAAAAGACCGGAGCGCGGTGCGCTCCGGTCAAATCAGCGGATATATTATTCCTCGACCAGCTCGAGAACGTCCATGGGACACTCGCGAACGCACTTGCCGCAGGCGATGCACTTGGAGACCTTGTCGCCAACCTGAACCATGACCTCGAAGGGACATGCAGCTACGCACTTGCCGCAGCCGATGCAGAGCTTCTTGTCGATCATGTAAACGCCCTTGGCGTTCTGGGTGATAGCGTTCTGCTCGCAAGCCTGAGCGCACTTGCCGCACTGAGAGCAAGCCTTAACCATGATGCGGCCGTCCTTCTTGTTGCCGATGCGGATGCAGGACTTATCCTGGTCAAACTCCTTGTAGAAAGCGGTGGAGCAGGCGACCATGCACTGGAAACAGGCATAGCACTTGGAATGATCAGTTACCTTTACCTTCTTCATTATGGTGAAACCTCCGTTGTAATCAATATAATGTCCGCCGCAGCGGACTATTTCCTGTTTCGGATTATAACATAGAAGTCGAAGTTTGTAAAATAAAGTAAGCCTATGCTAACCACTTTTGTGCATACTGCTGTTGTTTGGCTCGAAATCAAATACCGTTATCCAATAATTTTCCGTATATTTATCCATAGATTGGGGCTGCAGGGGTTCTGACACAAGCAAAAATGCCGCAGCAGCACCATGAGCCGCCGCGGCAGTGTATTTAAAAAGCTATTATCCCAAGATGCTCCAGCAGTATTTTTAGTCCTATGAGCACCAGCACCAGACCGCCCGCAAATTCCGCTTTGCTCTTGAACTTCACACCGAAGCGATGCCCTATCGCCACACCCGCAACGGAGAGACCGAAAGTCACAATGCCGATAATGCTTATGGCAGGCACGATGGGCGTGCGCAGGAAAGCGAAGGTTATGCCTACCGCCAGTGCGTCAATACTGGTGGCTATTGCCAGCACAAAGAGTTCTTTTATGTTCAGCCGCTCGCAGGCGCAGCTTTCCTCTTCCTCGCCTTTGAGCGCTTCGTATATCATCTTACCGCCGATAAAGCCAAGGAGAATGAATGCTATCCAATGGTCTATCTCAACTATGTACTGCTCGAACTGTATGCCCAGCAGCCAGCCGATGAAGGGCATAAGAGCCTGAAATCCGCCGAAGAATATGCCGATTATTACAGCCTGCTTCTTGTCCATGCGTGGCATACTCAAACCCTTGCACAGCGCAACGGCAAAAGCGTCCATCGCAAGTCCCACACCTATAAGCAGCAGTTCGATAAAGCCTGCAAAGTCCATGTATATTTACTCCCTTTCGCGAAAGTGTAAAAAGTATTATGCTATATCCTCTTTCAAAAGTCAACCGCGTCATTGACAGTGGGCGGTAAAAAATGATAACATTATATAAATATACCCTTTTCAAATATACAATGGGAGTTGAAACTTTATGCTCTTCCCCTTTGCGCTTCTCAGCCTTATCACAACGGCAGTTATCAGCGCCGTTTCCAATATGGTATGGCCGACCTATCTGTGGGCCGTGCCGCTTATGTTCGTGGGCTTTTTCGTGGGTTGGATACTCCTTTACGTCATTTTCCTGCTGCTTGTCAGCTTCTTTACCGACACAAAAAAGGAGTATGAATCCCGCAGCGCCTTTATACATAGGCTCGTTATCTGCACCGTAGCCGCCATACTGGGCATATTCCGCGTCAAGCCCTCCGTCAGCGGCAGCGAGCTTATTCCCGCAGATTCCCGCTGGCTGCTGGTAAGCAACCATCGCTCGGGATTCGACCCCATAGTTGCATTCTGGGTACTGCGCAGGCATGAGCTGGC
>JAFXFT010000212.1 GCA_017513385.1 Oscillospiraceae bacterium
CTGCTCCACCGGGATGGTCAGGATGCCGTAGGCATAGGCGCCGATCAGCATAAAACCAGCCTGACCCAGACTGAAAAGACCGGTAAAGCCGTTGAGCAGGTTCATGGAAACGCAGAGCAGCGCGTAGATGGCGCCCTTCTGCAGAACGGGAATGAGCATAAGGGTGAAGGAGGTGGAGGGCAGTACGTTATCCAGCAGAAATGCCAGTACATAGACCACGGCAAGACAGATGATGGCAATGAACTTGCCGGTATTGGATTTCTTGTTCAGTGTTGTCATGGCGCTCACCTCAAACCTTATCTGTCGCCTTTTCACCGAAGATACCGGTGGGCTTGACGACCAGAATGATTATCAGCAGAACGAAGGTGAAGGCATCGGAGAATGCGGTGAGACCGAGACCCTTCAGAATGTTCTCGCAGATACCGATGATAAATGCGCCGATAACAGCGCCGGGAATGGAACCGATACCGCCGAATACCGCTGCGACGAAAGCCTTAAGACCGGGCATACCGCCGGAGGTGGGGATAACGGAGGTGTAGTTGGAGAAGTACAGCAGGGAACCGATGGAGGCCAGGAAGCAGCCGATGATGAAGGTTATGCTGATAACGCTGTTTATCTTGATGCCCATGAGCTGGCTGGTTTCAAAGTCCTTGGAAACGGCGCGCATGGCCATACCCATCTTGGTGTGGTTGATGAGGAGCATGAGCACGATAACCAGAACAACGGTGAGCACGGGGGTGATGAGAGTTACCAGCTTGGTGGTAGCGCCGAAGATAGTGACAGACTTTGCGAGGAAGGGGATAGCGGGGTAGGTCTGGGGCAGACCGCCGGTGAAGTAAAGGGCGCAGTTCTGCAGCAGATAGCTGACGCCGATGGCGGAGATCATAACGCTCATTCTCGGCGCGCTGCGCAGGGGCTTATAAGCCGCGCGCTCAATGGCAAAGCCCAGTACCATCGTGGCGATAATTACCACGGGAATGGCAACGTAGGGGCCGAAAGCGGCGGAAACATAGACCATAACAAGACCTGCAACCATGAAAACGTCGCCGTGGGCGAAGTTGATAAGGCGCAGAATACCGTAAACCATGGTGTAACCGATGGCTATAAGGGCGTACTGACCGCCGGTGGATATACCGGCCAGCAGATACGGCAGGTTGGCGCTTATAAAGTCAGACATAATGACAAAGCTCCTCCTTACGAAAGATTTGCTGCTAAGCGAATAGATCCGTTCCCTGATTTTGCGGGGGAGCGGGCTTGTCCCGTCCGGGGAACGCATATATCCGCTCCGCAGAGAGATGTTCAAATAGAACTCTTGGCGGGGGCCGTGTTTCAGGCCCCCGCCACGAATCAAAGACTAAGTATTATGCGGAGAGGGATCAGTTTACGCCCTGAACTGCAACGAAGTCCCAAGCACCGGTCTCGGTGTTGGCTGCCTTGATGTAGGCTGCGTCGCGGTTAGCGTCGCCGACAGCGTTGAAGGAGATAGCGCCGGTGATACCGTTGGTGCTGAGACCTGCGATAGCATCGCGGATCTTGACGGTGTCGAGGGTTCCGGCAGCCTTGATAGCCTCGAGAGCTACGTTGTAAGCGTCATAACCCATAACGGTAACAGCAGAGATGGTGTCGTTGCCGCCGTTGTTGGTCAGGTTGGTTTCGTTGCCGTTGATCCAAGCCTTCAGACCGGCTTCGAATTCGGGGTCGCCGCCTTCTGCGAAGAAGGTGGTAACGTGGATCTCAACATCCTTGCCCTGAGCAGCGGAGAGGATAACGTTGGAGTCCCAGGTGTCGCCGGCGAGCATGGGAGCGGTGATGCCCTGAGCTGCAGCCTGCTCAATGATGAGCTGAGCGTAGTTGGTGGAGCAGGGAGCGAAGATAACGTCTGCGCCCTCGTTCTTAGCGGTGGTGAGGTAAGAGGTGAAGTCGGAGTTCTCAGCGGGGAAGGAGTCGGTGATAACGGTCATGCCGAGAGCCTCAGCGGCCTCTGCGAAGTAGTTTACCAGACCCTGGTCATAGTCGTTGCCGAGCTCGCCCAGGCAGTAAACGGTATCTGCACCCAGCTTGTCGAAAGCATAGTTAGCAAGAACGGTGCCCTGGAAGGGATCCAGGAAGCAGATACGGAAGTAGTAGTCGTTGCCGTCGGTAACTGCGGGGTTGGTGCAGGTTACACCGATGGCGGGCAGCTTTGCGTTAGCGAAGGTTTCGCCGGCTGCGATGGAAACACCGGAACCGTAGGAACCGAGAACTACGGAGCACTTGCTGGAAACCAGCTTGGTTGCGGCGGTGATGGCCTTTTCGTTAACAGACTCGTTATCAGCATAAACGAGCTCTACCTTGTAGGTCTTGCCGCCAACTTCGACGGTGTTTACGAGGCTGTTGGCATACTGCATGCCGAGGATTTCCTGCTTACCGCCTGCACCGTTGGAGCCGGACTGGGGCTCGTATACGCCGATGTAGATGGTATCGCCGCCCTTATCAGCACCACAGGCGCAGAAAGAAGCGATCATGCAAACTGCGAGAAGAAGAGCAATGATTTTCTTTGCCATTTTCTTATTTCCTCCTATTGAAACTATTTCCTTGCGTAAAGTCATATGATTTAAATTACGATACGCGTAGAATTATTTTACACTTAATTAAATCGTTTTGCAATACGGTTTGCAGTTTTTTTGCTTCGCTTTTGCATATTTTCGGAAAAAAGCACGAAAAAAAGATGATGTAAAGGGCAAGAAATGAACGTGTGGGGCAAACATTTTGCCAATTTGCGGAAAAAGCGGCGTGAAATTTTGTTTCGATTTTCCTGCGTTGTGCTATGTATATGCTGCTGCGGCTGATAAAATGAAAAACCCCGCGATACTTAGGCATCGCGGGGCGGATGTGGGCTAAGGCTGCGCTGATTCCGCAGGTGTTGCTTCATTGGGCGCATAGAGATGAATTTCGCCGGGGGCAACCAGTATAACATGGTCGCGCTTGCTGTATATGCTTACGGATTCCTCTTCACGGCTGATGAGGGTGCCGTCGGCGGCGAAGCGGGATTTGTAGCTGATGACCTTATAGCCGGTTATGCCGTAGGTCTTGACCTTGGTGCGTCCGGGAGAAACGCTTTCGTCCTCCACGTAGAGCGTGTCATATTTATAGATGTCGGCTATCTCGTAGCTCATTTCAATATACTCGTCGGTGGTTTTTGTGCCCAGCAGGGCGCAGTAGAGCATATTGCCCTCGCGTCGGGTCTCGATTTTTATGGGGTAGTCGCTGCTGTTGGCGAATTTGAATTCCGGACCGCCCCAGCTGACGGTAGCGTCCATTCCGAGAGGGACGTAGGAGGCGGTGTAAAGGTGGCAGGTGCGGGTGAGAATATCCATATCGGCGATAAGGCAGCAGTAATAGATGGAGCTGGATACCTGACAGATGCCGCCGCCTATCTCATAGACCGTTTCGCCGTTGGCGTAGGCTGCCGCTGCACCGAAGCCTCGCTCGGCGGTGCGCTCACCAACTACGTCATTGTAGGAAAACTCTTCGCCGGGGAGGAGCACCGTTCCGTTGACCTCCTTGGCGGCAAGCTCAATATTGGTGGAACGGACTTCGTTGTTTGTCAGCTCGGAGGTCCATTCGGCGAGAATGTCGCGGTACAGGAGGGCGCTGAGCTCGTTGGTGGTAATATCGGGCTCAATGGTGGTAAGAGTTACCGTAATCACATCGCCGTCCTCGGCCTTGTCATAAAGCGCGCGGGCTTTTTCGATGTCAAAGGTGAGCCCCTCCACGCTTTTTATCACGTTGAAATCGTCGTCAAACTCTGCGTCGTGAGCCTCGCGGCATACCATGGAGTAAATTTCCTCCACGGTAAGCGGCTTGGGTGCATTTTCCGAGGGCGCGTAGCGAACATCGGTCTCGCCGCGCTCAAAAGCGGTGCGCACGATGCGGTATGCCTCGTCCTCGTCCAGAAGAACGCCGACAGCACCCTTGATTATGGTAAGGCTGCTGCCGTTGACGCTGTATGCTCCTTCTACAAGGACGGAGTTGACCTCGTCGGCCTTTTTGCTTATAGCGCGGCGGAGAGCATCGCCGTCGATGGTTTCGGATTTAGGGAACAGCTCCTTGTCGCTGACAGCGCTGAGAGCGAAGCGGAGGGGAATGACCTTTCCGTTCCTGCGTCCGTAATTCCATGCCGCCTCGGCTGCCGCTGCAGCATCGTAATCGGAAATGGTGTCGGAGCGGGTCAGCTCCATGACCGCGCCGCCGAGAAAGCTGAGGCGCACGCCTGAGTCGGAGGCTTCAAGTTTGCTGCTTATGGCGGCCTGCGCCTCCTGTACGCTCATGCCGCCCACCTCCACACCGTAAACACGTACGTTGGGGAGAATGGTGGTGCAGCGCAGAGCACCGAAGGCTGAAGCGGCGAGAATGAGCACGATGATCACTGCAATTACAGTGCCGAAAGTTCGGGCAGCTCCGTTGCGTTTATTCTGTTTTTTCTTAGCCTTCCCATTGGAAGAGCCGGAGCTGACGAATTTCATTTAATATAAACCTTCTTTGCGGGTGATTGGGGGTTATCGGCGGGGGCACGCCCCCGCCCTACGTTGTTGATTGAAGTTGTTCGGTGAATGTAGGGCTGAGGCACGCCTCAGCCGTTTGTAAAATAGTTTTTATCGATATGCGTTGCAAAGCTTGATATATGCCTACGGCATTCGATATGATATAAATCCTCTCGCGTCCCGCAGGACATATCGAGGCGAAGCCATATCGAGCCCGAAAGGTATATCGAAAATCCCGAAAGGGATTTATATCGACCTGCGCCTTAAGGCGCAGTATTTTTTATTACTCAGAACAGCGAGGAATAATAGTCCTCCTGCTTCCAGGGCGCGCTGATATTATATTTCTTTTCCGAGAGAGCATCCAGCAGTTCGCCTATAAGACCGTTGGAAAGCAGGAAGCCGCGGGGTGTAAAGCTCCAGCGTCCGTCCACCTCGCGGACATAGCCGTATTTCTGATAAGAACGCAGCAGGGGTTCGAGCGCCTCAAAGCCGCCGCGGAAATAGGTGGCGTAATCGTCGGCGGAAATGCCGTAGGCGGTGCGCATGCCCAGCATGATGTACTCGGCGGAGCGCTCGCGGAGGGTTATCTCCTCGGACTCGGTTATTACGGGCGCACCGGTTTTAACTGCGGCGATGTATTCCTCCACATTGTCGGTGAAGGTATAGCGGGAAGACCCCACAAGGGAGGCGGCGGATGCGCCGAAGCCCGCGTAGTCGCCAAGCAGCCAGTATTTTAAATTGTGGCGGGATTCCTTGCCGCGCTGTGCGAAATTGGAGATTTCGTACTGGGCATAGCCGTGGGATGCAAGGAAGTCCACGGTGTAAAGATACATATCCGCCTGCGTATCGTCGTCGGGGATAAGGGGCGTGTCACGATACTGCCAGAGCCTTGTGCCTTCCTCCACCTTGAGACCGTAGCAGGAGATGTGCTCGGGGGCGAGAAGGACCGCGCGCATAAGGGTATCTGCCCAATCCTCGCGGCTCTGGGCAGGCAGACCGTAGATAAGGTCAATGCTGATGTTCTCAAAGCCTGCATTTCGGGCGGCTTCGAAAGCATCCAACGCCTGCTCGCTGTTGTGGCGGCGGTTGATGAATTTCAGAATTTCGTTGTTGAAGGACTGCATACCGATGGAAATGCGGTTGAAGCCCGCCTTGCGCAGCAGGCGCAGATCCTCTTCATTTATGCTGTCGGGGTTGGCCTCCAGCGTTACCTCCGCGTCTACCATTACGCGGCAGCAGCGCTTGAGGGCGTCGAATATTTTGATGAGATTCTTTGCGCCGTACCAGCTGGGAGTGCCTCCGCCGAAGTAGACGGTGTCCACCAGATAGCCTTCAAGACGAGGGGCATATTCTTCGAGGTGGGCGATTATCGCGTCCTGATAGGCGGGAATAAGGTCGCGGCGGTTTTCGGTTGAGCAGAAGTCGCAGTAGGCGCAGCGGGAGGTGCAGAACGGTATATGAAAATATATGCCGATGCGATTCTCCATTCTTTATCCCTCCCGTGTTCTTTTTATATTATATGTAGCTACAGCTTACACCAACGCGGAATATCGTGTCAATTAAAAAGGGTTACAATTTGGTGCGAGGGAAAGATTGGTCGCGGGGTGTAGTAACGAGCATCGATAAAATTTAAAGTTATGTCATTACGAGCGCAGCGTGGGAATCTCCGGTGTTTCGACAACCACCGCCAAAACGATAATACGAAAAAAACTCAAAATACCTCGTAGGGAATGGGCCTGCCCATTCCGCCGTGTATGTCCACTTCCGGTAGTATCGTTAAAACGGAACAGGCAGGCCTGTTCCCTACAAGATAATTTAAAATTTCCCGACTTATCGCGTCTGCTCACCTCGGCTTTACGCCGGAGATTGCTGCGTCGCTGCGCTCCTCGCAATGACAAAATCGGAAGTGTTCCGATAAGCTTTACAGCCGCACTCGCAGAGTGCGGCTGTGACATTTAGGCTTACTTTCTCATATCAACAAGGGTCTGAATTACTTCGGCGGCGTCGCAGTCGATGGAAACGGCGCGGTTGCCAAGCTCGGCGGGTATCTTAGGATAGCCCTTGTGGTTTGCATAGTCAAGATAGCCGCGGTTCACGCGGAACAGGGTGGAGCGGGGGATTGCGTAGCATATGCGCTCGAAGGGCCAGCGGATAACGGCGGGAGTGTTGAAGCCTACGCCCAGCTCGATTATGCACAGGCGCATATCCTCGCTTTCGTTTACGAAGTTCACATAGCGGTCGCGGCCCACGTTCCAGTCCTCGGGACGGAAGCCCATCTCTGCAAGCTCGCCGCAGTAGGGGCAGCGGGGCAGATGCTCGGCGGGGCATTCAAAGGTTTCGTGGTCGATGTGAGCGAGCACGTGCTGCAGAGCCTCATAGTTGTTCCATGTGTGATGGGTGCAGCGCTTGGAGCAGGAGAGGGTGTCATAGTGACCCTGATATTCAAACACTCTCTCCATGTCGAAGCCGTTGCGCATGAACTGACGGTCGGCATTGGAGGTGACCACGAACCAGTCCTTGCCCTCGACGAGGGAGAGAAGCTTCTTGTAAAGGGGAGCGGGCTGGAAGATATTGCGTACGTAATTTATATGAGTTGCCCAGTAGGCCCACTTGCGGCCGATGGTCCATTCGTCATCGCCTCGTCCGACAAGCTCGTAGGGGAAGTGGAAGCCGCGGGCATACATATCGGGATAGTATTTTTTGAAGGCGTCCTCGTCGAAATAGCTCAGACCTGCGGCGGCGGAAAGTCCCGCGCCTGCGCCGATGAGTATGCGGTCGGCCTCTTCAATTTCGCGGCTGAGAGCCTCGATTTTCTCTATAAGCAGCTGAGGCATGGTGTTTGCTCCTTTCGTGTTCTTTTTTTATCATTATACAACAAATATGGGTCGTCTTGCAACAGGTGATAGAGCATGGTATAATTATAATGCATTTTGTTAAGAACATTTCCGACCTTGTTAAAGGGAGGGGGACCGCTTGCGGTGGAGGGATTCAAATTGAGGTAATAGGCAATAGCGAAGAAGTAAACTATAGGTTTTATCCACCTATTAACTATTCACTTTAACTTCTTACTTTAAATGAATCCCCCAGTCACTTCGTGACAGCCCCCTTTAACTAGGGGGCGACAAAATAGGTCAAGAATAAACAGAGAAAGGCGGTATTTGC
>JAFXFT010000213.1 GCA_017513385.1 Oscillospiraceae bacterium
TCGAGACCGCCTGCAGCCTTACCCTGACGCAGAGCATATATTCTGCGCTCAGCGGCTTCAAGAACATCATCTGCACTGCCGGTGCCTGCCGAAACCATTCCCCCGATATCTGACGCAACCTCTGCAATACCGCGCAGCATTGCCTTATCTTTTACGATGGCGGCATAGCGCATTACGTTGGATGCGGTGGGAGTTATGTTCATCAGCTCCGCCAGATAGTTGGGACTGTTCTCCTTGTATACGCCGCTAAGGCGCATCTGGTCGAGGAGCGTAACCGGGTCTATGGGCTGGGAGTAGTTGAACATAGAGGATACGACCTCGTATATCTCCCTGTTTACCGTCAGGTAAAAGTCAGACGGCTTCAGGTAACCCATTACCTCAGGAACGCACCTTGAGTCTATCAATATGGAGCCCAGCACAGCCTGTTCCGCTTCGGCACTGTGGGGCATTTGCTTTATAAGCAGCTCATCCATTTCGCTTCACTTCCCCTGTGGAAAAGTATTTATCAGCCCTCTACTACCATAACCTTGAGGGTGGCGCTGATCTCATGACCCAGCTTTACCTTAACTTCAAAGGAGCCATAGGTCTTGATAGGCTCAGCCTGAACAATCTTGTTCTTTTCAATCTCAATATTGAACTGAGCTGCGAGAGCGTCGGAGATTTCCTTAGAGGTAACTGCACCAAAGAGCTTACCGTTGCTGCCTGCCTTTGCGCTGATCTTAACAGTGCACTCCTTGAGCTTCTCAGCGTTTTCCTTGGCCTCAGCCTTCTCCTTGGCGATCTGAGCCTGCTTTGCCTTTTCCTGCAGCTTCATGGTGTTTATATTATCTGCGGTTGCCTCAACTGCCAGCTTCTTGGGGAAGAGGAAATTGCGTGCGTAGCCGTCGGATACTTCCTTGAGTTCGCCCTTCTTGCCCTGTCCTTTTACGTCCTGCTGAAGAATAACTTTCATTTTCTTTTCATCCTTTCAAGGTATTGATCTAAATTATTCGCTTTCCTGTCGGGTTTCCTCGCCCGCAATGAAAGCCTCTATGGCGCCAACAAGTTCATTGAGTACTTCCTGTGTGGTCTTACCCTTAAGCTGTGCACCGGCCATGGAACGATTGCCGCCGCCGCCCAGCTTTTCAAGTACAAACTGAACATTTACGTCGCCAATGGAACGTGCGGAAATATTTACGCCGCCGTCCTCGGGATATACAACAAAAGAAGTGTGAATGCCGCTGATGTTCAGCAGCTCGTCTGCCGCCTGAGCAGCGATAATGCGGTCTTCCTGAGTTTCCGTTACGGCAACAGCAATACCGTCGCGGTACATCTTCGCATTTCTTATAATGGAATACTTAGCTACCGTGCTGGGTAGGTCGCTTTGGAACAGACGCTTTACTTCGGTGGTATCGGAGCCTGCCTTGCGCAGGAATGCCGCCGCCTCGAAGGTTCTGCTGCCGGTTCGCATGGTAAAGTTCTTGGTGTCAAGAACTATGCCGGAGAGAATAGCCTCCGCCTCAACCTTGAGCAGATCTGCAGGCTCAACGAGGTACTGCAGCAATTCGGTGGACAGCTCGCTTGCGGAAGATGCGTAGGGCTCATGGAAGTTAAGCGCAGCGTTCGAAATATACTCCGCTGCTCTGCGGTGGTGATCCACAACGGCAATGCGGTTGCAGGAGATAAGCAGGTCGCCTGCCTCTACCTGATCGGGTCTGTTGGTATCAACAACCACAAGCAGGGTCTTACCGTCGGCAATAAGCATAGCATCGCTTTCGCTTATAAATGTATGCTCATATTCGGGCAGTTCTTTAAGTCTCTTTACAAGAGACATTGCCACGTTGGTATCCTTATCAACAATAACATATGCGGGTTTTCCCTTTTTGCGGGCTATGCAGCAAAGACCAACAGCAGCACCGATACAGTCAAGGTCAGCGTGCTTATGTCCGGTGATTATAATGTTGGATGCATCCTGAATCAGCTCGCCAAGAGCTGTCGCCATAACGCGGGACTTGACCTTGGTACGTCTTTCGACAGCAACTGAGTGACCGCCGTAGAACTCGAAATTCTGGTTGTTTTTGATAACCGCCTGATCGCCGCCGCGTGAAAGAGCCATATCGATGCCGAGAAGAGCATATTGGAAGCCTTCCTCAAGGTTGGCTGCGCCTCTGCCGATACCAATACTCATGGTGGCGGGAATTCCGCCGGGTCCGGTGATCTCGCGAACTTTATCCAGTATCGCAAACTTATCGGCAAGGATACCGGGCATATAGGATTCTTCAAAGATGAAGATATAGCGGTCGCGGTCATAACGTGAAAGATATCCACCTGCTCCCTTGCTCCATTCCATAACAAGGGAATCAACAGCAGCAAGAACTGCAGACTTAGCAGTTTCGGTAACGCTCTTGAACAGCTCATCGTAGTTATCGAGCATCATAACGGCAACAACGGGACGGGTATCCTTATACTTACGCTCCATCACTACGTGATCGGTAACGTCCAGCCAGTAGAGTATGCCCCAATAGACATGACCGCCGTTTCTTTCGTCCATCTTAACAGCGTTGCCGTATACATTATATATACGCTCGCCTATTCTTACATACTCGGGAGCGCTGTGCTTTCCCTCAGCCAGCCAACGATACTTGAAGCCGGGCACCATTTCACTGATGCCGATTTCAAAGAAATGATCTCGACCTCCGGTCATATCAAGGAAGCTTTCGTTGCTCCAGAGAACGCGGCCGTCATTGACATTGAATATTACCATGGGGAAAGGCATATCGCGGAGCATTCCCTTGGGCGCACCTTCAAGATTATAGGCAGCAGCCTCGATGTATTCAATAACCTGACGTTTTCTCTTTTTATTGGAATATCCTGAGTACCATGCCAGCAGGGCCACAGCTACAGCCTCTGCGGCGGCAAGGATAAATTTACCGGTAAACAGCGCAGCAAGAACGAATATAACGAGGAATACAAAATACATCCTCATGGATGGTCTGAACAGGCGGAGTATATATTCACGTTTCTTCAAATGCGCACACCTCCCGCTATTTTAATCATAGATAAATTACTATACCAAATTTTCTCGGATTTCTCAACTGTTTTTGCAAATTTTATATGTATAACTTTATTTTTTCCAGACTTCAACGCACAAAACCAACTATACATTTTTCAAGAGTATATTCACAAAATGAGACCTTACCATTTTGATATAACCTGCTACAATTATCTCAGAAGCTTCTAATAACAAATACGGAGGTACATGATTATGGTCCAAAGCACATTTACCGCTAATCTTAAAAAATATCGCCTTGCAAAAGGTTTTACTCAGGAGCAGGTCGCAGATACGCTCCGCGTCAATACTCAGACAGTTTCTCGCTGGGAATGCGGCACTACCCTGCCTGATGTGCTGACGCTCCCCGTTCTCGCCGAGCTTTACGGAATCACCGTAGACGATTTCTATAAAAACAGTTCCTTTGCATACGATAACTATGCCCAAAGGCTGGCTGCGGTCTACGAGGATACACGCTCTCCCGAGGACTTCATGCGTTGCCTTGCTGAATACGAAAAGCTGCAGCAGACCGGCAAGCTTTCGCTTGCTGACAAGTGGAATCTTGCCATGCTTCATCAGTTCATGATGGACTACTGCATAGAAAATGCCCTGAACTGGTATGACGATATTCTTGCCTGCGGTCCCGAGGAGGATCCCTTCTCCTACAACAGAGCCTGCGCCTGCCGCACCAAGCTTTTCTTTGCAATAGGCAAAGGCGGCGAAATTCTCGAACATTACAATGCAGTATATGCCTCTGACAAGTCCAGCCCCAGAACGCTCGAGCATTTGCTGACGGCATATATTTTCGCAAAGCGTACCGACGAGGCCTATGATTGTTTCAAAAAGGAAATTGTACGCTTCCCCGACGATTGGACGCTGCTCATAATCGGCGGTGATATATGCCGCAACCTTGGAAAGTACGAGGAAGCTTTAGAGCTGTATGACAAGGCCGGCAATATAGGCACAGCTTTCTGCGATGAACTCTATTCGAAGGCTTTCTGCTACGAATCCCTCGGCAGACTTCAAGAGGCTGCCGATCTGTATTCTCAAATTGCAGAAACACTTCGCAGCAGAGGCTTTGACGTAGAAGCCGACATGGCCGCAAAAACTGCTTCAAGACTTAAAAGCGAAATTTGACACAGTTGCTCTCTTCCCTTCTCTCGGGTGGAGAGCAACTTCGGCTTTTGTCATAAAAACTTCCTCCTGCAAATATCTATGGACAAGGATATTTGCAGGAGGTATAACGATGGAGAATAAAAACCAATGGGGCTCGTCCTTTGGCTTTGTTATGGCTTCGGTTGGTGCAGCCCTCGGGCTGGGAAATATATGGGGCTTTCCTTACAAGATGGGTGAAAGCGGCTGCTTTGCCTTTTTGGTTTTCTACCTTGCTTTTGTTCTTTTCACAGGCTTTCCCGTACTGCTTGCTGAGCTTGCCATAGGACGCCGCGGCGGCGAGTCCGCGCCCGATGCTTACGGAATGTACGGCAAATCATACCGTTGGGCGGGCAGAGCCTCTATCGCCGCATGTATGCTTATTCTTTCTTACTACTGCTTTTTCGGCGGCATGGTTTTTCAGGCAGCCGCCGAACTTCTCGGCATATATTTCGGCGATCACGTTTTTTGGAGTCTTGCCTTTATCGCCGTCGCCTCGACGATAGTGTTTCTCGGTGTGCAGAAGGGTATTGAAAATTTTTCAAAAGTAGTGATACCGCTGCTTATCCTGATGCTGTTATTCGTCGTTATCCACACTCTTTCTTCCCCTATCGCACGCGGTGAGCTGGTAGAACTGATGACACCAAAGCGTGAGGATTTCAATATCCGCAGCGCATCTTCTGCACTGGCACAGGTATTTTTCTCCATGTCCCTGGGGCAGGGCTGCATGCTTGTATGCGGCGCTTATCAGCGCCGTGGCGGAAATCTTGCCGCGCAGGCCATTTTCATTCCGCTGTTCGACACGCTAACCGCCGTTCTCGCAGCCTTTGCCATTCTTCCCGCAGCTGCAGTAAAGGGCATAGATCCCGGCTGCGGTCCCTCTCTGCTTTTTGATGCCATACCGAAAATATTCGGTTCAGGGCGCAGCGGAGCGCTGATGACACTGGTATTTTTCACTTTGGTACTCCTTGCCGCGCTGACCTCTGTTATATCCATGATTGAAACGCCCGCGGTGTCTCTTTGCTCATGCGCAAAGCTTAAACGACCGGCTGCCGTAGCGTTAGTTTCTGCCGCTGCATTTCTCCTCGGGCTGCCCGTATATCTTAGCTACGGCCAGCCTTTCAGCTGGCTTAATGTATATGAATTCATTGCGGAATATCTGCTGATTATCCTTGTTTCTGTGGCAAGCTGCGCCGCAATAATATTCGTTGGCAAAAAGAACTCAGTAAAGGATGTTTTCGGGCGTGATTGCCTGTTTGGCAGACTGTGGCTGTTCGTATTAAAATACATAACTCCGATACTGCTGCTTTTTGTTATATTGTCGTTCATTTTTTCCTCACTAATCGGCAAAATCTGACAAAAGAATTGACAAAGCTGCGGCTTACCTATATAATTATTTGGGTTTTGTATAGTTCTAAACTTTATAACTACTTAATCATATATCAAGGAGGAACAACAATGTCTATTCCCGCTTTTGACCCCAAGGAACTTGAATATATCGAGGTTCCCGGTTTCATGGGTATGCCCATGAAGACTTTCCAGTATCCCCTCAACAAGCGTGAGCACGGCTTCGCCATGTTCTCCAGAAAGCCCTGGTGGCAGGGTATGCAGGCTATGGACGCTGCTATCTTCGTACCCAGAATCATTCCCGATGACATCGCTCGTGGTATGATCGTTGAAAATTCCCGTTTCGATGCTGACACCGAGGCCGGTGGCCCCGATATGTTCGGCGTAGAGTGGGAGTACATCAAGAGCGTCGGCGGCTCCATGGTTCGCCCCGGCAAGCCCTTCCTCGAGGACATCTCCGAGTGGGAAGAGAAGCTTGTATGGCCTGACATCGATGCATGGGATTGGGAAGGCTCTGCCAAGCTCAACAACGGCACCTACCTCAGAGAGGATACTTTCCCCCAGATTTGGTTCTTCTCCGGTTACTTTGAGAGACTGATCTCCCTCCTCGAGTTCGAGGGTGCAGCTATGGCTCTTATGGATGAGGATTCTCAGGAGTACGTTCACTCCTTCTTCAACAAGCTGACCGATCTCTACATCCGCATCTTCGACAAGATCAACGAGTACTTCCCCCTCGTAAAGTGCGTATTCTTCCACGACGACTGGGGTTCTCAGAGAGCTCCCTTCTTCTCTCCCGCTCTTGCTGAAGAGATGATCGTTCCCTACATGAAGAGACTCACCGATCACCTCCACTCCCTCGGCTTCTTCTGCGAGATCCACTCCTGCGGCTCCAACGAAATGCTGGTTCCCTGCTACATCAATGCAGGTTGGGATGCATGGGCTCCCCAGCTGATGAACGACTGCTACTCCATCTATGACAAGTATGGTGACAAGCTCCTCATCGCTACCTTCCCCCAGAACATTCCCGAAGAGATCATGGCTCTGCCCACCGATCAGGAGAAGGGCGCAGCTTTCGCAGCTCTGCCCGAAGAGGAGCAGCGCCGCATCGCTCGCGAGTATGTTGACCGCTGCTGCCAGGCCGGCAAGCCCAGCTTCTACAACTACTACGCTTCTCACTGGCTCACTCCCGCTTTCCGCGAGGAGATGTACAAGCAGTCCAGAATTAATTACAGCAAGTAATTATTTCCAATTCAGAACGACGCCGCATAACTGCGGCGTCGTTTTTTACACTAAAATACAAAAGAAA
>JAFXFT010000214.1 GCA_017513385.1 Oscillospiraceae bacterium
CGCCGGCAACAAGGCGGGTATAAAGCACGGCAGGAGTGTTATCCTCCGTATTTACCCTGCGCAGGGGATCTTTTACCACAGACTTGCGCAGAAATCCGTTCACATATCCGCGGCTCACGCCCTCGTTAACTGCGTCCTCAAAAAGCCCGCCGCTGATGTGGACCTCCTGCCCCACCTCGGCAAAAACCACCGCCATACCGGTATCCTGGCATATGGGCAGCTGCGCCTGATCGGCATACTTGAAATTTTCCACAATATCCTCCAGCGCGCTGCGGGCAGCATCGCATTCCTCGTCCTCGGAGGCACACTCCAGCATGATCGCCAGCTCGGGAGGTAAAATGGTATTGGCCTTTATGCACAGGCGCTCAACCATTGCCGCTATCTCTTCGTAAAATATTTCTCGCATAGTTTCTCCTCTCTACAGGATTCGACAAAACTTCCTATTTACATTTTCTTCCAGCAGTGCTATTCTATAGTCACAGCTTATCCAATGGCGTGAGGCTTCCCGCCAGCCGGGAAACCTCGGCCCAAACCAGGGCCGAAAAGTTCATATCTTTATCCCACAACCCTTTTGGCGGACAGCTTCGGCAGTCCGCCCCTTTTTTTAGTGCAAAATGACCTCCGATGCTGCTGCTCGGAGGTCAAGAGGGCTATATGGCAGGGATTATCTTCCGCCTCTGCGGCGGCTGGACTTTCTGTCGGAATACTGCTTGATTCCGGAGATCTTGCTGTCCGAATCAGCCATGAACTGCTTGAGCTTATCCTCGAAAGAGGGCTCGGCAGCGGGCTGGGCAGGCTTTGCGTAAGTTCTGGGCTGGCCGGAGGGGCTGCTGTTTCCGCCGCCGGCATTATTATTGGGGTTCTGATTGAATGTTCTGCGCTTGGGAGGCTGGGCAGGGGGCTCCTGCGCCTTTTTGATAGAAAGATTTATGCGACCATTTTCATCAACGCCGATTATTTTTACCTTTACTTCCTGGCCTTCCTTGAGAAAATCGCTGACCTCGTTTACGTAGGAATAAGCGATCTCAGAAATATGTACCAAGCCGGATTTACCTCCGGGCAGGGAAACAAAGGCACCGAACTTCATTATGCCGGTTACCTTGCCGTCCACTACGGCTCCCACAACCAAATCCATGTAAGACCTTAGTCCTCCTTGCATTAAATCTATATAGTACTGCCTGATAAATCAAGTCAAATTACTCTGTGATATCGTAATAAACCGTTTCGCCGGGGAGAACAAGACCCAGCTTATCTCTTGCTATGCTTTCAAGAGTTTCAGTCTCGGTGCTGTGCTCTATCTCGTACTCTACGGCTGCGTTGGCGGCAGAGAGGTTCTTCACCTGAGCCTCCATGCGATCCCGCTCCGTGCGGGCCGAGGCCACCTGGCCACGCATACCTACAAGAGACAGCGCCATATATGCCACTATTGCCAATATAACTATCTTCGTAATCAAGCCGGCTTTTTTCAGTTTCATAGCGCTCTCCCTTTTCGTTTTTCGGCCCTCGGTCGGGCACAATTGTCCTACCATACAGTGTATACCATTTTTTTAGTTTTTGAAAGGCTTTTTTTGCAATTTTTTTGACTTTTTTCAGAAAAATATACACTTTTTTCGCAGGCCAAAGCAGCTTATCGACCACGCGAAGAACAAACGCGTAGATTTTCGCCATAATCCGCCGGGCTCGTCCGCCCATTAGCGCAAAATACAGCGCCATTCCCGCCAGCAGAAATGCCAGCATAAACAGCCGCAGCTCCCCTTTTCCGGGACCGTAGCCTATCAGGAAAAGCCCCGCAGCCACAAGCAGCGCAAAGAGGCTGTCCATCATCAGTGCGCCCACAGTTCCCGTATTTTTACGCAGCACCGCCAGAAAATCGTAAACCAGTCCCGCTGCCGCTCCGGCAGCCAGCGACACTGTCGCCTGCTGAAGCTGCAGCAGATTATCAACGCCCATTATCCGAACAGACGGGAGAAAAATCCGCCCCGTCCTGCGGCGTTGTCCTCATAAACGAGGCTGTCTATGCGGCCCGTGACCAACAGTTCTCCGCCTTCTATGCTCAGCTAGTCAATATGCAGGGCGCTCCCCCGCAGGATAAGCGTTCCGCCCGCCGTCTGCAGCACAACGGCGCTTTCGTCAAAGCTCTCCACATCCTCGACCCCGCTCACTGTAAGCCGCCGCCTATCCTGCAAGATCAATCCGTGGGGCAGCTCGGTTTTTTTGTATTTTTCCTCATATGCCATAGCTTTCACCTCCTATTTTATTAAGGCAGCCGAAGTATACTCCCGCTGCCTTAACTTATGCCCGCCCACCTTTTTTTATTACTCTGTTTCAGTTTTATACATTATTATATATCAGTATGCAAAACGACAAAATTCTGCTTGACAAATGCGTTTGTAACGGCTATTATATGGTTTGTTACCACTTTGTAACAGTTTATTTCTGTTTGACATTTTTTGGTTACTTTTTTAACTACTTTCCGAAAGGTTATTCATATGTTTGCTTCTATAAAAAGCAAAACTAAACATGCTCTCGCCAACACCCAGACAAAGATCTTTCTTGCGGTCTTCGCCGGTGTTGCTGCGCTGCTTTACCTGCTGGCCTCCAACGTGGCATATGCCGTTTCCGTAAACGGTGAATTCGTGGGCTATGCAGGCAGCGTTGACGAGATAACCTCCGCTATGGACAGCGTTACAGCCACCGCCTCCGGCGCACTGGGTTACGAGTACACTCTCGAGAGTGACGTTTCCTATGAGCTCGGTCTCGGTCGCCCCGATGCCAAGATCTGCAGCGTCGTTGAGGAAAAGCTTCTTGACGATATTGATGCCATCGGCAAATATTCCATCGTGTGCGTAAACGGCGTTCCCTTCTGTGCATTCGAAAGCACCGAAGCCGCTTCCGCAGCACTCAGCTCCTATATCTCCCTTTTCACCACCGAGCACACAGTTTCCGCCAATTTTGTGGAAACTATCAGCATAACCGTTGACTATGCCGACACTCAGCTTCTGGCTCTCGCCGAGGATTTCACCACCAACGCTATGGATGTTCTCACTGTATCAACCGTCGAGGACATCACCGTTGACACCGTGGTTCCTTATGAGACCGAGTATATCAGCGATGCTGACGTTCTTTCCGGCGATACCTACCTTGAGCGAGAGGGTGTAAACGGCATGAGCCGCATCCGCCGCGAGGTAGTTTATCTCAACGGCGAGGCACAATCCTCCACCATTCTTGAAAATGACGTAATTACCGCTCCTGTAAGCGCCCTCGTTCACATGGGCACCGGCGAGCGTCTTTCCACCGGCACTTACATATGGCCCACCGAAGGAACCCTCACCTCTTACTACGGCTACCGCAAAGTTCCCGTCGGTTCCTCTTACCACAGAGGCATTGACGTTGCCGCATGGCATGGCACTGATATTTACGCCGCAGACGGCGGCACCGTTATCTTCTCCGGTGAATACGGCGGCTACGGCTACGTAATTCAGATTGAGCATGACAACGGCGACATCACCTATTACGCTCACTGCTCCAAGCTTCTCAAGAAGTGCGGCGAAACAGTAAAGCAGGGTGAGCTTATCGCCTACATGGGCAGCACCGGTGTTTCCACCGGCAGCCACCTTCACTTCGAGCTCCGCATAAACGGTGAGGAACCCGTGGATCCTCTGGAATATCTTCAGTGATAATTTGACCCTCTGCCTTTGGCAGAGGGTCTTTCTCATGGATTTCAATTTTTTTGAAATAGGGACTTATATTCTTAATATATATATGTTATAATTATTGTTAGTCCAAAAAAGGAGGTGCGCCCGTGGCGGTAAAGCAAACAGGAAACAGAATAGTGGCACAGAACCGCAAGGCCTACCACGATTATTTCGTGGAGGACAAGTACGAAGCGGGCATATCCCTTGCCGGAACAGAAGTAAAATCCATCCGGCAGGGCACCATTAACCTCAAGGATTCCTTCTGCATAGTCAAGGACGGCGAGATATTTGTCCACGGTATGCATGTGAGTCCCTACGAGAAGGGCAACATTTTCAACAAGGACCCCCTGCGCCCCCGCCGCCTGCTCATGCACAAGCGGGAGATACGCAAGCTTCACAGCCTGATCAAGCAGGACGGCTACGCTATAATCCCCCTCTCCGTCTACTTTAACGAGCGTTCAAAGGTCAAGCTGGAAATAGGCGTATGCAAAGGTAAGAAACTTTATGATAAGCGTGACGCTGCGGCGGCAAAGGACGCCAAGCGTGAAATAGACCGGACAATGAAGAGCCGGCGCTGAAGCAGTAAATAAACTGAAAGGAAGATACACATAATGGCAAATCCTATCGTAACCTTTGAAATGGCAAACGGCGATATCATCAAGGCAGAACTTTACCCCGAAATCGCCCCCAACACTGTAAACAACTTTATCTCTCTGGTAAGCTCCGGCTTCTATGACGGTCTTATTTTCCACAGAGTAATCAAGGGCTTCATGATTCAGGGCGGCGACCCCCAGGGCACCGGCATGGGCGGCCCCGGCTACTCCATCAAGGGCGAGTTCCTCCGCAACGGCGTTGCCAACAATCTCAAGCACGGCCGCGGTGTTCTCTCCATGGCTCGCGCAATGAGCCCCAACTCCGCAGGCAGCCAGTTCTTCATCATGCATGATGTCGCCCCCCATCTGGACGGCCAGTATGCCGCCTTCGGCAAGGTCATCGAGGGTATGGATGTGGTGGATGCCATCGCCGAGACCAAGGTGGACTGGAACGACCGTCCCCGTCAGACCCAGAAGATGGCCAAGGTCACCGTGGAGACTTTCGGCGTGGAGTATCCTGATCCTGAGAAGTGCTGATATAAGCGTCTGAGCCGTCGTGAGCAGGCGAGGCGTGATATCATTTCAATGAACGAGTAGGCAGAAAACCATTGACCTGTAACGGATTTCTCCGTTCGGCCG
>JAFXFT010000215.1 GCA_017513385.1 Oscillospiraceae bacterium
CGGAATAGATAACGTAGGCATTGAATCCATCGGAGAGGGCGCTTTCCACGGTAAGGCGGGCGTACTCGTTTTCCACGCTGATGGGTTCCATCATAACGTAGTCACCGATTATATCATAGCTTTCACCGAAAAGCTCGGAAAGGAAGCCGTCACTACTTGCGGCAATAGCTGCACCGATAAGCAGTGCCGCCGCTATCACTGCGGCTACAGCTATTTTCACATAGCTTCTTCCGCGGCGGGCTGCTTTTTCCTCCAGCGCCGCGTCCAGCAGCTTTTCGTCCACATCGTTTAATGCATCCATAATATCGAAGGCTGTCATATGCTTATCCCCTCCTTTTCCAAATGCTCCTTCAATCTTGTGCGCAGGCGCATAAGGCGCAGGCTGACTGCGTTGGCTGACATTCCGCTGCGCTTTGCTATGGCTGCAACGCTGTCAGCAAGCCAATAGCGGCGCAGGAAAATATCCCGTTCCTGCTCACCGAGGCTGTGCAGGAATTCGTTAAGCACACGTACAAGCTCCCGGCGCTCCATTTCGCTTTCAATATCACCGCCGGAAACGCAGTTTTCCAGTTCCTCAAGGGCGGCTGCCACTTCTCCCCCGCCCCGCTTCTGTGCCGCTGTTCTGCGGCAGCGGTCAAGGGCGAGGTTACGCGTTATTTTGGCAAAGAAGGCGCGGAGTATATCCGGGCGCTGGGGCGGCATTGTATTCCACGCCCGCAGCCATGTATCGCTGACGCACTCCTCGCTGTCCTCGAAGCTTTCCAGCAGGCGCAGTGCAATACTGCGGCAGAGGCGACCGTACTTGGTGTCAGATTCCTGCACCGCGCGCTCGTCACGCTGCCAATACAGTTCGATTATCTCCATATCTTCCATAGGTGTTCCTCCTCTCTGCCAATTAAGACGTAAAATAAGCATATATATTTCATATGATAACAAAAAAATCGACCCTTTCCAATGGAAAGAGTCGATTTTAATAAGTAGGTTAATTAAGCGTTGCCTGCCTCGGCAATGATCTGCTTTGCGGGCTTCTTTCTTGCAATTTCTTCAACGGTGGGCTTGAAGATCTTGCTGAAGACGAGCATGCAGACAGCGGCAACAACAACGGCAGCATAGGTCTCAGTAATGGCAAAGGAGCCGATAACGATGGGATATGCGCCGGTAATGAGCTTAACAGCAACCCAGAGAACTGCGACAACACCGGTGCAGACCATGCTGATGCAGGAAGCCTTCTGGGAAGCATGGCGCCAGTAGATACCGAAGAGGACAACGATAAAGATAGCGCCGCGGAGAGAATATGCTGCGTATACCAGGTCCAGAACTGCGGAGGCATTTACAAGGAAGATAGCGCCTACTGCGCAGATAACACCGGAAAGAGCGGTGGTGATACGGGACATCTTCAGAACTTCAGCGTCGGTAGCGTTGGGCTTAAGAACGCGCTGATAGAGGTCCTTGGTGACCATGGTACCTGCAGAGAGGATGATGGGAGAAACGGTGGAAAGGATAGCTGCCAGAATGGAAGCCAGAACCAGACCGCCGATAATGGGAGGCAGATGCATCATCAGGGTGGGCAGAGCCATCTTACCGTCGGTTACCAGATTGCCTGCGGTATCAAGCAGGGTGCCGTTGTGGGACATGACCTTGGCGACCATACCCAGCAGAGCGGTGAAGAAACCGAAGGGAGCGGCAACGAAAGCAGTGATGATACATGCCTTCTTTGCAGTGGGAACGTCCTTAGCAGCCAGAACAGGCTGGATACCTGCCTGAGCGGTGCAGGCGCCCAGCAGACCGGCGATGATCCAGGAGGAAACCTTGGTGCCGCCGATGGAGAACATGTTGAAGTAGTTCTTGCTGCTGTCTGCTGCTTCAACAGCATCGATACCGTCCATGAAGCTGCCCCAGCCGCCGACCTTGGAAATAGCGAAAATGAGTGCAACGATAGCGCCGCCGTACATAACGAACAGGTGCAGCTTGTTGGTAGATGCAACCGCGTTCATACCGCCGGCAAGAGTGTAGACAATGAAGATTATCGCAAATACGATAACGGTAACAGTGAAGTCAAAGCCCAGCAGGGACTGACCCAGCTTACCGGCAGCGATCATCTGGGAAAGACCGACAGCCAGCATAACGATGGTGAGCAGAATGCTGGAAACGGTTCTTGCCTTAACGCCGAAGAAGCGCTCGATGATGCCGGGAACGGTAACGGAGCTCAGGCTGCGGTAGAGCTTAGCAAAGCCCAGAGCCAGGAACATAACGCCGATACCGTTTGCGATGGTGTACCATGCGCCGGAAAGACCGTAGTTGAAGCCGTACTCGGAAACACCGGTGGTTGCGGTGCCGCCCAGCCACTCACCTGCGGAAGCAGCGACGATGGCGAACATACCCATAGCTGCGCCGTGGAAGGAATCAGCAGACTTGGACTTCTTGGAAGACCAAAGACCGATACCTACGGTAACAGCGAAGTAGAGAATGATTATAATTGTCTGAACCAATTTAAAGCGCCTCCCGAATTATTCCATGCAGCCGACGGTCTCGGGGATGATCAGCTCAGCGTCGGTCTTTGCAACAACGTCCTCGACGGTAACGCCGGGGGCAACTTCTTCAAGAACGAGGCCCTCTGCGGTGCAGTGCAGAACGCAGAGCTCGGTGATGATATAGTCAACCTCGCGGGCTGCGGTCAGGGGCAGGGTGCACTTCTTGAGGATCTTGGGGTTGCCGTACTTATCGCAATGCTCCATCATGATAAGAACTTTCTTTGCGCCGGAAACCAGGTCCATAGCGCCGCCCATACCTGCGCAGGTCTTGCCGGGAACCATCCAGTTTGCAAGGTTACCTTCCTGGTCAACTTCGTAAGCGCCAAGAACGGTAGCTGCAACGTGACCGCCGCGGATAAGACCAAAGGAATCGAAGCTGCTGAAGCAGCAGCCGCCGGGACGCATGGTGGAAACGCTGCCGGATGCGTCAACGATATCGATATCGCCGTCTGCTTCGTTTTCGGGAGCGCCTGCAAGACCAAGAACACCGTTCTCAGACTCGATCCAAATATCTACGCCTTCGGGCAGATGCTCGAGGCAGAGGGTGGGCATACCGATACCAAGGTTTACAACATCGCCGTCGTTGAAGAACTTAGCGGTTCTCTTGGCGATAAAATTTCTCATTTCCTGTTTAGTCATCAGTTTCTATCCTCCGCATTAGCCTGTACTATCATGTCAACGACGCAGCTGGGAGTTACGATGATATCGGGATCCAGCTCGCCGACTTCTACGATTTCCTCAGCCTCAACGATAACGAAATCAGCGGCAGTAGCCATGATGGGGTTAAAGTTGCGGGCGGTTCTGTGGTAGATAACGTTGCCGATCTTGTCAGCCTTCCATGCGTGAATGATGGCTACGTCAGCGTGGAGGGGAAGCTCGAGGATGAAGCGTGCGCCCTTAACGGGGTCAGCGTCGGTAACGAACTTGTACTCGCCCTTCTCGCTATCCCACTCGAGGACCTGCTTGCCGTCCTGCATGGGGGTGCCGATACCGGTGGGAGTGAGAACACCGCCGAGACCTGCGCCGCCGGCTCTCATACGCTCGCAGAGAGTACCCTGGGGAACGAAGGTAACGTTGATCTCGCCGTTAACAACCTTCTCAACGGTCTCGGTGTTGTTGCCGATGTGAGAGCAGGTGATGTGGTTGATAGCTTCGGCGTGAACGAGCTTGCCGATGCCCTTGCCCTTAACGCTGGTGTTGTTGGAGATGATGTTCAGGTTCTTGTAGCCCTTCTCCAGCATTGCCTGAATCAGAGTCTGGGGAACGCCGCAGTTGACGAAGCCGGGAACCATGATGGTCTGACCGTCGTGGATCATTTCCATAGCCTTGTCAATGGATACGACTTTATCCTTAGCCATGATAAATCTTTCCTTTCTTATTCATTCCGCCCCAGCTGCCCGGAGACCTCCGGGGCGGCATCGATCAATCGATGTGATTACTCCTCAACGTAGGTAACTTCGCCGGTGACTTCGTCACGCAGGCAGTTGCGGGTGATGCCCATGATCTCTCTTGCCTCGTCGGCGGTAGCGATCTCACGGCCAGCCAGCTTTGCCAGCTCAACGGCGCGCTCAACGAGCATCTTGTTGGTAGCAATGATCTTGTTGCCTTCTGCGTCCTTACCGTAGAGGATGTTGTCCTCAAGACCTACACGCAGACCGTCGCAGCCCAGAGCCAGACCAGCGAGCATCATAGGCATGTGAGCCTTGCCGATACCGGAAACGGACCAGGTAGCGCCCTCGGGCAGCTTGTTTACCAGGAAAGCGAGGTTCTCGGTGGTGCCGGGCATGGAGCCGCCTACGCCCATGATGAACTGGATGTGGGGGGGCTTGGGAATGCCGTGCTTGTTGACGTAGTACATAGCAGAATCAATGTGACCGGTATCGAATACTTCGAACTCGGGCTTGATGTCGTGCTTAACAACTTCCTGAGCCAGCTTGTTGAGGAAGCGGGGGCTGTTCTCGAAGATGTAGCTGTTTGCCCAGTTGATGGTGTTGGGGTCGAAGGAGCACATTTCGGGCTTGAGAGCGCCGAGGTGCTGCAGACGCTTGTGATCCTCGTACTCGCCGCCGGAGGTGGTGAGGTTGATAACGATATCTACGCCGGCTTCCTTGCAAGCCTTACGGGTGAGCTCAACAGCCTCGGTGAAGGCCTTGAGGCTCATGGACTTGTAGCCGATCTGGAGTTCACCGTTGACTTCCTTATCCTCGCGAACGTGGATGTGGGCAACGGAAGCACCGGCCTTGGCGCATTCTACGATCTGCTCAGCGAGCTCTTCTGCGGTGTAGGGAACAGTGGGAGCCTGAGCCTTCTTGGTACCGGCGCCGCAAAGGCAAACCTGGATAATAATCTTATTGCTCTTAGCCATTTTATTTATCGTCCTTTCGATAATTGTGAAATATGATTAATTTCTATTGCTGATCAAACGGGGTCAGCCATGAACTTCTTGGTTACGTTGAAGATCTCGAAGAGCTGCTTGTCGCGCTTTGCCTTCAGAGCCTCCATGTCAACGCCCTCGTAGCTGTAGAAGCCTTCGCCGGTCTTGATACCCAGCTTGTTGGCCTCAACCAGATCTACCAGAGTGGTGGGAGGATTATCCCACTGGGGAGCTGCATAGCTCTTGTTCTTGAAGTTGTTGTAAGTCATGTCTACGCCGCCGAAGTCCATGCGCTTGCACAGACCCAGAACGCAGGCTCTGGGAATGAAGGAAGCCTTTGCAGCAAGGTCAATAGCCTCTGCATCGCAGTAGCCGTTATCCAGGAGGTAGAATACTTCCTGATTAAGGCACTGCTGGAGACGGTTGACGATGTATCCGCGGATGAACTTCTTCATGAGAACGGCGGTCTTGCCGCAGTTGTTGAGCATGGTGACAGCGATGTCGGCATACTCCTGAGGAGCCTGCTCGCTCTTAACAACCTCTACCAGAGGAATAACATGAGGAGGAGCATACCAGTGGCAGATGATCATCTGGGGCAGGAGCTGCTCGGGAACTACCTCAAAGATGTTGAGAGCGGAGGTGTTGGAAGCGATGATAACGTCAGCGGGAACGCAGGCTGCCAGCTTGGCATAGAGCTCTTCCTTGGCGTCCTTCTTCTCAACGATGGTCTCCTGAATGAAATCGGCGCCTGCAACAGCCTCTTCAACAGTGGAAGCGAAGCTGATGCGAGCCATAACGGCGTCCTTGGCCTCGGTGAGCAGACCTTCCTCTTCGAAGGTGTTCAGCTGAGCCTGGAGGGATGCGATAGCCTTATCGCGGGTGGACTCACTGCGGGTCCACATGGTGACCTGGTAGCCGCCCATTGCGAAGGTCTGAGCGATGCCGGGGCCCATGGTGCCTGCGCCGAGCACGGCAATTTTCTTGATATCAGCAAGTGTTTTCATTATCGTAAAACCTCTGTTTCTTCATTCGTTTCCCCCACAGGGTCGCTGTGGGGGAAACTATAAGTTATCAGTTAGTTTATGTGGGTTCTAATCAGTAAGCAACAGATGATTTGATCTGTGGTTACAAGATTAGAAGCTGCCCTCTTCCCAAGCAACCAGACGTACGAAACCGCCGTCAGCAGCCTCGCAGCGGAAGGGGAATGCAGCGATGGTCATGCGCTTACCGGTAACCTGGTCGATGTCGCCGCCGGCGTTCTCGATAGCGAGCAGACCGTGCTGACCGTACAGACGGTGGCAGGGCTCGTAGTCGGGATAGTCAACGTCGATGTCACGGCCGGTAGCCAGCTTGTAGTTGGTAGCGAGCCAAGGCATCTGCTCCTTGTTGGGATAGTGCCATACGGGGGAGTCGGAAGCGCCGTAGGTACCGGCAATAGCCTTGATCTTCTTCTCATACATCAGCCAGTAAGCCAGCTCGGGGCCGTTACCAGCATAGTAGTTGAAGTACTTGTCGTTGTTCTTTCTCCAGTAACGATGGAAACCGGTGTTGAGAACGACGAAGTCGTTGGGACGGATCTCGAGGCCATCCTTATCGAGAGCCTTCTGAACATCCTCGGGGGTGATGATGTGCCAGATAGCACCCTTCTTATCGGGAGTCTCTGCCCACTCGCCCATCTTTGCGGGGTCGCCGCCTGCTGCGTTGAATGCCTTCTCGAACTCGTCGTACATCCAGGTCAGGTCAACGATAACGCCGGAGCCGATAGCGTGCTCCAGGGGCATCTCAGCGAGGGTGTAGCCGTAACGCTCGCGATCAACCTCTTCCTCGTGGAGGGTGTGGTTGGGAGCATCACAGTGGGTAGCAGCGTGGAGAGTACCGGTGTAGGTGCAGGTTCTCTTGTGGAAACGCTCGAGGTACTGGCCGCGGGGGAACTGCAGGTCAGAACGTGCGCCGGGGAAGGGCCACAGGGGGGTGTCCCAGCCCCAGGGCTGGCTGAGGTCCCAGATCTTAGTCATCTTCTCGGTTTCGAGGTAAAGCTTGCTCTTGTCAAGGGGCATGTATGCCATGATAATTTCCTCCTGTAAGTAATTTTTTTGGTTTATAACTTCTATGCTTTGATTATCAACCTTGGAACAATTCCAAGGTCAAGTAAATTTGTGAAAATTTGTTGAACATTTCGCAGTTTTTGTATATAATGGCATCAGACAAGTTCTACGAAATTCCAAAGTGAAACGGAGGTCGGGAAATTGCAGTATAAGATCGGCGACGTGGCGCGAATCCTCGGCATTTCCACGGATCTTATAAGATATTACGAGAAAAAAGGTGTTGTAACGCCTGTCAAGGACAAAAGCAATGACTATCGCTATTACGATACCTGGGACATAAACTATCTCATAGATTGCCTGTGGTTCAAAAACTTCGGCTTCAATATAGACCATATCGCGGACATGGTGTCCGACTTCTCATACGCTAATCTTCTCGACGACCTTGGAGCGAAAACCGAGGAGATAGAGCAGTCTATCCGCCATCAGCAGCTCCTGCTGCGCCGCATAAAGGAGCATGAGCAGGACGTCCGTAACATAAAGGACTGCGTGGGCGTTTGCGACATTCGCCGCAGCCCCGCCATTGCCTACTACTTAAACCGCTTCAACCAGTCCTACGATAACAGCGCAAGGCTGAACAAAACCAGTCAAGAATGGCTCAAGTATATGCCCTTTACCAAGCGGCATTTTGAAATAAACTGGGAGGACGTTGTGGGCGGCGGAGACGGTTACGCATGGGGCTTCTCTCTCGATAAGTCCTACGCTGAGGAACTGAACGTTCCCCTCTCTCCCCCGGTAGTCACTCTTCCCTCTCAGCTGAGTATCCACAGCGCTTTCAAAAGCTCCGGCAAGGACGCCTTCACTCCCCGCCACATCGACTTCATGATCGACTACGCGGAGGCCAACGGCCTTGAGATCTTCGGCAGCGTTCGCGGCAACCTTGTGTGCAGCATCGTCGAGGACGACCGGCTCACTGGTTACTTTGAAGTTTGGATGCCCATTGAAGAAAACTGAATAATTTCAGCTTCTTACCCGCGCCACACCGTTTGATGTGGCGCGGATATTTTTTGTTCAGGTGATGTACAGGTAATATAAGGATTAGCCGATTGCGGTGAGACCGCCGTCGGGATAGAGGATGTTGCCGGTGAGGAAGTCAGAAGCGGGAGCTGCGAGGAACAGAGCGGTACCTACGCAATCCTCGGGATCGGACATTCTGCGCATGGGCAGACCTGCGCCCTGCTGACGGAGATACTCTTCTACGGTTACGCCGGCTTCGGCAGCGCGCATCTCGAATACCTTGGTCATCATGGGGGTCTTCATGATGTTGGGGCCGAATGCGTTAACGGTAATGCCGAAGGGACCGAACTCGGAAGCGAGCTGCTTGGTGAGCATATCAACAGCGCCCTTAGCTGCGCAGTAAGCAGCGTTGCCGGGGCCCTTGGTAGCGATCTTGCCGCGGACGGAGGTAACGTTTACGATCTTGCCGTAGCCGTTCTCCTTCATGTACTTACCGAAGTGCTTGCAGGTCATGAGGATGGAAGCAACGTCGTCGTGCATGATGGTGTCGAATACGTCCATGGGGAACTCGAGAGCGGGGAACTTCTTGTTGACACCCTGAGAGTTTACGAGGATGTCGATGTGACCGTAGTCCTTGTTTGCCTGCTCAGCAACAGCAGCAACCATCTCTTCGTTGCCTGCGTCCATAACATAGTACTTGAACTCCTTGCCGGTGAGCTCCTGGAGCTCCTTGCAAGCGTCCTGCAGCTTGGACTCGGTACGGGAAGCAATGCATACGTTTGCGCCGTGCTCAGCGAAAGCCTGAGCAACCAGCTTGCCGAGGCCGCCTGCGCCGCCGATGATAATGGCATTCTTGCCGGTGAGATCGAACAGATTCATCATTTCAATTACCTCTTTCTTAAAATATTCGGGTTCGTATATGTAAAAAATTTGCTTATTCTGATTTAAAGCGCGTCAAAGTGGTCGCTTAATGAACTGATAAGGTAAATCAGTTTATTAAGGAAACACAACTAATTACTCGCAGAGCTCGAGAACGGTTGCCTGACCCATACCGCCGGCGATGCAGAGGGTGCCGAGACCGTACTTAACGCCGCGCTTCTTCATCTCGTGGAGAAGGGTTACGAGGATACGGCAGCCGGAGGAACCTACGGGGTGACCGAGAGCGATAGCGCCGCCGTTGACGTTGATGATGTCCATCTTGTCTTCCCAGCCGAGCAGCTTGATGCAGCCGAGGGACTGAGCAGCGAATGCCTCGTTGAGCTCGATGAGGCCGATGTCGTCAATGGTGAGACCGGCGCTCTTGAGTGCCTTGGGAACAGCGTATACGGGGCCGAGGCCCATGCTCTTGGGATCGCAGCCTGCGGTGCCCATGCCGATGATCTTGGCAAGAGGCTTGAGACCCAGCTCCTGAGCCTTCTCTTCGCTCATGATGAGCATTGCGGAAGCACCGTCGTTTCTGCCGGAGGAGCTTGCTGCGGTAACGGTACCGGTGAGAGCGCTGTCATTGAACAGTCTGCCTTCTGCGTCGTGCTTGATGTTGAAGCAGGGCTTCAGCTTGGCCATCTTCTCTTCGTTGGTGTCGCGGCGGGGAAACTCGTCAACCTCGAATGCAACGGGGGGCTTCTTCTTGCCCTGGGGAACCATAACGGGAACAATCTCGTCCTTGAAGCGGCCGGAATCGATAGCTGCGATAGCCTTGCGCTGAGACTCGAGGGAGAAAGCGTCCTGCTCTTCGCGGGTGATGCCCATAGCCTCGGCTACATTCTCAGCGGTAGCACCCATGTTGTATCTACCGTACATTTCCTGAGGCTGGCTGCGGAACTGACCCTCGGTGAGAGCGTCAACGAACTCGGTGTTGCCGGTGCCTACGCCCCAACGTGCGTTGCGGACATAGAATACGGCGTTGGACATGGACTCGGTACCGCCGGCGAGAACAACATCGTTGTTGCCGGTCATAACGCTCATGGCAGCGTTCTGAACAGCGGTCATACCGGAAGCGCACTGGCGCATAACGGTGTAAGCGGATGCGGACTCGGGGATGCCAACCTTGAGGGCTGCCACACGGGCGATGTTGGGCTCGTCAGAAGTCTGACGGCACTGGCCCAGGATAACTTCTTCTATTTCCTTAGGATCGATCTGGCTTCTGTCAAGAATTCCCTGAAGCACGGTGCATGCCAGGTCATAAGCACTCATGGGCTTGAGACCGCCGCCCATAGAGCCAACCGCGGTACGACATGCTTCAACGATTACTGCATTGCGCATTTTCATCTTCTCCTTTTTTTGAGTAACATTGGTTACTTGTTTTTATTTCTTATTATCTCTTCGTATGGGCATACTTCGCCCATACACCGTTATTTTAAACCTTGGTACTATTCCAATGTCAAGAACATTAATTTCCCATGTCAATTCAAAGTTTTACCAAATCCCAGTTCGTTTTTTGTTAATTATGACAACGCGCGTTGCCGACAACC
>JAFXFT010000015.1 GCA_017513385.1 Oscillospiraceae bacterium
CCTTTATAGTCTTTCATTCTTTCCGGATCAGACAGACTCTCTCTGTCATATCCAACGTTAATAACCAATTGGTCGGTTACCAATCCCTTGTCTAACAAATCGAGAGCCAACCCATCTGCCATTTCTTTCATAACAAGTCTAGCTTTATCTGCTTCATATGGACTGTGGAGTACCTGCCCTGAGCCTATACTATTGTTTTCGGGTTTATATGCTTTTATATCAGCGATAGTGCAAGGCTCCCATCCCCAGGCGTGATCGATAAGCAGTTCAGCGTTTACTCCGAATAGCTTGTACAGCAGTTCTTCATTGTAAAAATAGCTTTCGCTGCCACCGATAGAACATTTTGCAATATCCCCCATAGTATAGAGTCCGTTTTGTTCAAGCTTCTTTGCGTAACCGTTTCCTATACGCCAAAAATCGGTCAGAGGGCGATGATTCCACAGTTTCTTACGATATCTCATCTCATCAAGCGCAGCGATCCTTACACCATCCTCATCGGGCTCAACGTGTTTTGCAAGTATGTCCATTGCAACTTTGCAAAGATACAAATTAGTACCTAATCCCGCCGTAGCTGTTATTCCGGTGGTATCAAGGACATCTTTTATTATCCGTTTAACAAAGCCTCTGGGGGTCGTTCCGCTGGATTTGAGATACGGAGTTATATCCATAAATACTTCGTCGATGGAATAAACATGGATATCTTCCGGTGCGACATATTTGAGGTAAACTTCGTATATCCTGGCGCTGTATTCGATATACAAAGCCATTCTTGGCGGAGCTGTTATATACCCAAGTTCTAAATCAGCGTTTTGTTTAAGTTCAATAGCGTCATGTGACTTGCCTACAAACTGGCGATATCCGTTATTCTGCCGACGCTTATTATTTATCTCTTTCACCTTTTGGACGACCTCAAAAAGCCTTGCTCTACCCGATATACCATATGCTTTAAGGCTTGGCGTAACAGCAAGGCAAATCGTTTTTTCGGTGCGTGAAACATCGGCGACCACTAAATTTGTCTTTAATGGATCCAGACCTTGCTCTACGCATTCTACCGATGCATAAAAGCTTTTTAGATCTATCGCAGCATATATTTTGTTTGACACTCTTCTCACCATCTCAAAATATACAAGAACATATGTTCGTATATATTTTAGCATCTAACCTCTAATAAGTAAAGCAAGAAAATTTTCCGATTATATTAATATAATCACCCATTTTATATAAAATCACAAATATATATGTTTTATATCGATCTCATAACCCGGAGGTCGTAGGTTCGTGTCCTTCTCCCGCAACCAAAGAAAAGCATTTAAGTCTTGGGACTTCAAGGCTTTTACTATGCAAAAAGGATCCGAAATTGTCACAAAGGCCGTTTCGGATCCTTTTGAATGTTGGAGATATGCTACTTAACGATAAAATAGTACGCCGTTTCCACTCTGTCATAGCTGGTATAAGCATACAGATACAGTCGGTAGCTTCCGGGATCATCACTCAGATTAAAGGTTTCGGTACAATTACCGATAACAGTTCTCGCAACATCTATGCTAACGTACTTGCCATCCACCTTTTTCTGAATATCCAGCTTTGTTGTATAACCTTCAACGCCATTAACCTTGATATCTGCAGACAATATGTCTCTTGCGTTATACAAATGTCCCTGTGCAGAAATCTGTACCGATACATTTGCCTTTTCTGCAGAAAGGGTAATACTTCCTGTTCCCCTTAGGCTTCCGTTCATAGGAGCTGTTTCCGCCTGAGAACAAGCAACGTACCATTCGGCATTCATAGTATAGGTTCCCGTTTCCATTTTTGTAGAAAGAGTAAAGCTCAGCGTGATGTCGCCAGACCGCAGTTCTTCCAAAGGAATTACAAATGAACCTTCTGCATTTATAGAGCATTCCCGGGTAAAAGTTCCATAGGAATAATTCAGTTTGGCATCCTCCGGAAGTGGTTTTTCGTCATCAGCAGCTTTCAAAACCAGTGCATTGTCCCTTCCATCCCAGATTGATGCAGTTCCTGCAGACGGCGTGTAACTAAGCGTAATTCTTCCCTCATCTTCCGAAACTTCAAACTCCGCTTTGTCTGCCAACTCCACTGTTACTATTCCCGATACATCAGCTGCATTGGGCTGTTCAGCAGTATGTGTCAGGATAAATGCGGTACTGACTTCAGTACCGGAAATATCCTCGAAAGGTATCGCAATAAGCTGAAGTGTAATATGCTGTTCGGCTTCGTTCAACAAAAATCCTGTTGACTTGGTGCCCATTCCGATAAAGGAATCTAAGGGAATCACACCGGTATCGGATGCCTCTGCACGGTAATAAGTCGTTGCGCCTGAAACCTTTTTCATTAGAATCAAAGGCGTTGTATTCGGCAGTCCATCAATCTCGAATGCACCGGTATAAACGTCCTTATCGAAATTGTTTACCACAAATCTTGCCGTATAGGCAGAATCCCTGCTTATGAGCGCCTCGGTATCGGTGAAGTCCGCAAAGACTTGACCGCCTGTTACATAGCTTTTAACGGTAGGCAGCTTTGTTACAGGAGAGAGATAAATATCTATGCTGCTGTTATTCCTAATGTTGGTTATGCTGTAGGCAATCTGCGTCTTAGAACCTCCCGGTTTAAGCTGTGGAGTTAACGGTCCATATACTGCAGGTTTAACCCTGATCTCTTTGATAATATCTCCGTTGGGGAAGTAATATCCATTTTTGATCGTCAGTATAAGCTCCACGCCGGTTACAACATCATCATTTATTGTTGCTTCCTTCAGCTTGTAGTCTACACCATCTACACCATGAACAACGATAGTTACATTACCGGCAAAGAAATACTTACTATCCGCACGGGAATAATCCGATGCTTCGTAGTTGGTTCCTTGGGAATATCGAGCAAGCACATAATAATTGGTCAGTGCGGTGTTTAATGTGAATTCCACGGATTCCTGCCAAACAGGTTCCGACAGTGTGCCGTCTCCCTGATCGTATATGACCGCATACTCAACGCGACAGTCATAGCCGATCTTACCGGTGCCGGTGTCAGTTATGTCGGTAGCAGCCAGCTCAGATTGCTGCACTTCCTCAACCTTCAACTTATTATTCTCAATTGACGAATCATCATTGTGGGTCTTATATGCAGGCTTTGAGGGTGCAGGCTGGGATGCTTTTTGAATTGTATACTCCTTGACCGCAGTCTGTCCGGAAACCGTAACTCCGGCGCGATATTGACCTGCGTTGATGGGGAATTTCCCATCCTCCATCGGAGTCCAGGCATCCGCTGTGTACGAATTATACACCTCTGTGATGTTCCGAAGTTTTGCTTCCACGACAGAACTTGCCGGTACAGCACCCACGGCAGCATTTGTGGTAATTACCAGGTTGGCTTTATGCTCCAGTTGGTCATAGGTCACATCAGAAGCCTGTAGTGTTGCTGTTACCGTATAGCCCGCGCAGGAACATTTTCCGGTGAGTACATTGCCTTCCGCCGTATAGGTGTAGGTGTGTTCGTCCGGGTCATGGCTGCAGGGTGTCCACTGTGCATACAGCGTTACAGGCACGCCCGGCGTGTCACTCAGGTTTCTTACATACGCCTGATCTTCATAGCTTTGGCCGGATCCATCAGCCTTTGTGTTCCATTTGTCGAAATAATAACCCGGACATCCGAAGGCATTGGGATTAAGCTGTACCTTTTCGTCATACTTCACACCCATATCAGGCATCGTTC
>JAFXFT010000216.1 GCA_017513385.1 Oscillospiraceae bacterium
ACCCGTAAGCACTACAACATCACCGAAGTAAAGCGCGGCCCCGAGACCAAGATCGAAGGCACCACCCTTTACATCCGCGAAGGCATCGAGGCTGAGTGCGCTGCATCTCAGGAACTCGTACTTGACTTCAAGATCGACATCGTAACTCCCGCTGAGTACAACACCTACTCCGAGACTATCATGGACGTTCAGCCCATCGCCACCAAGGAAGGCGACGACGAGCTGGGCTACGGCACCACCCGCGTACTGGATGGCGTTGTAATGATGGTTACCGGCGTTGACGAAGACGGCGTACAGGTTGGCGAATTCGGTTCTTCCGAAGGCATCCTGGAAGAGAACATCATGTGGGGTCGTCCCGGCTGTCCCGAGAAGGGCGAGATCTTCATCAAGACCTTTGCCGTAATCAAGGCCAAGACCAACATGACTCGTCCCGGCCCTCTGGCTATCCACACCGCCACCGACATCATCACCCAGGAAATCCGCGTAGCTATGAAGAAGCTGGACGACAGCCTCGTAGTAGCCACCGAGCAGTTTGACCAGGTTCGTCGCCCCGGCAAGAAGAAGGTCGTTATCTGCAAGGAGATCATGGGTCAGGGCGCTATGCATGACAACCTGCTCCTCCCCATGGAGCCCGTTGGCATCCTGGGCGGTAAGCCCAACGTAGACCTGGGTAACGTACCCGTAGTCTGCAGCCCCCTCGAAGTACTGGACGGCGCCGTACATGCCCTCACCTGCATCGGACCCGCTTCCAAGGAAATGTCCCGTCACTACTGGCGTGAGCCCCTCGTTCTCGAGTGCCTGCATGACCCCGAGATCGACCTCTGCGGCGTAGTATTCGTAGGTTCCCCCCAGATCAACGGCGAAAAGTTCTACGTATCCCGTCGTCTCGGCCAGACCGTAGAAGCTATGGACGTTGACGGTGCCTTCATCACCACCGAAGGTTTCGGTAACAACCACGTTGACTTCGCTTCCCACCACGAGCAGATCGGCCAGCGCGGCATCCCCGTAGTTGGTATGTCCTTCTGCGCAGTACAGGGCGCTCTGGTTGTTGGTAACAAGTACATGACCCACATGGTTGACAACAACAAGTCCGAAGCCGGTATTGAGAACGAAGTTCTCGGCTGCAACACTCTGTGCGCTGAAGACGCCGTTCGCGCTCTTGCCATGCTGAAGGCTCAGATGGCCGGCGAACCCGTTAAGGCTCCCGAGAAGAAGTGGAACGCTAACGTTAAGTCCACCAACATCGAGCTGATCGAAGCCGCCCGCGGCTCCAAGATCGAGCTGGTAGAGAATGAGCAGTCCCTGCCCATGAGCGCTAAGCGTAAGGAAAAGTACAACTAAAGATATGCTGAACTACGGCGATAAAACTATCTACATCGAAGGCGTGCTGATCGAGATCGGCGAAGACTTCGCGCGAATGGACGTTAAAGGCAGGCTGGGCTGCATAAAGCTCCCCCTGTGGATGTACATTCACGACCATCCCCTGATGGTCGGTCAGGAGTTCGGATGGAACATGAGCTTCCCCGAGCAGCTGGGCCCCAAGCCCGCTCCCGCCACCTTCCCCCGGTTCTCCTTTGCGAGGGACGGGATGTACCTCACTGTTGAGGGCAAGGTAAACAGGAGAGACGACTGTGCCGCCGGCATAGAGTTTGTAAACTGCGAAGGCGATTTCGTATTCCCCATGCGAATGTTCCTGTGCGACTATGAGATAGTTGAAGGTCAGCCGGTTGGATTCTGCATGACGCCGCCCAAGCAGCTGAGTGCTGAGCCCAATACCAAGTACGTTAGCAATCTTGATACTTACCACAAACGGCAGGCAGAGATGCAGGCCACCAAATAAAAATATTACTTGATTTTTAATAGGAGGAAAAAATGAGCTTAACAGTTGTTAAGGGACTTCAGTCCGAAATCTTCGTTCCCGTTACGCCTCCACCCGTATGGACTCCCGTCACCAAGAAGATCAGCGAAATGACCGTAGCTATTGCTACCGCTGCCGGTGTACACCATAAGGATGATAAGCGTTTCAACCTCGCAGGTGACTTTACCTGGAGGCGCGTACTTGACACCATGCCTTCCAGCGAGCTGATGGTAACCCACGGCGGTTACGATAACGGCGACGTTGTTAAGGATATCAACTGCATGTTCCCCATCGACCGTCTCCACGAGCTGGCCGCTGAGGGCTTCATCAAGGCAGTAGCCCCCGTACATTGCTGCTTCATGGGCGGCGGCGGTAACCAGGAAAAGTTCCGCAACGAGACCGGCCCCGAAATCGCAAAGGTTCTTAAGGAAGAGGGCGTTGACGCTGTCATTATGACCGCTGGCTGAGGCACCTGCCACCGCTCTGCAGTTCTGGTGCAGAGAGCAATCGAACAGATCGGCATCCCCACCATCATCATCGCAGCACTGCCCCCCGTTGTTAAGCAGACTGGTACCCCCCGTGCAGTAGCTCCCCTCGTACCTATGGGCGCTAACGCTGGTGCACCTAACAACGTTGAGCAGCAGACCGCTATCGTTAAGGCCACTCTCCAGCAGCTGGTTGAGATCGACGTCCCCGGCAAGATCGTTCCCCTGCCCTTCGAGTATCAGGCCAAGGTCTAAACTCAATAATAAAAGAGGCTTCTTCGGAAGCCTCTTTTTTTGCTTCGCTTTCGCGAAAAACCCTAAGGGTTTTCCGCGATATGCGCCCATTGCCCAAGGGCAACGGCCGATTACAATCCCTTCGGGGGGCTTTACATGATTTTCTTATGGCGGCTGTGGCCGCCACCGGGCAGAAAATCATGCAAGGAACCAAAGCCCTGCGGCTTTGTTCCGTTTTTGATGCACATGTCATCAAAAACGGATTGGAAGCCTAACCTATTATCTATACCCACCCACCATCCTTTTATGGTATCTTTGCCTACGGCAAAGACAGATTATGGGCCGAATAC
>JAFXFT010000217.1 GCA_017513385.1 Oscillospiraceae bacterium
GCTGTAGTCCATCATGATGTCAGTGTCGCATACGCCAACTGCACCAAGCACCAGAGCGGCGATAAGACCGGCTCTGTCCTTGCCGATGAAGCAGTGGAACATAACTGCGTCGGGATGCTCTGCGATAAGAGTGATGACCTTTTTTGCCCATGCCTTACCCTCTTCAAGAATGCCGATATAGCTGTCGCCCATGTCGAAGTTTCCTTCTGCGGGAGGAGGGGGAGGAGGAGTCTCTTCCTTGCCGTCCTCACCGGAGCGGATAATGGAATGATCCTCGGTGATGGGGCAGTGAATATATGTATGCCAATCCAGATCCTTCATGCCGCTGGGGGTGGAAATGGTTTCGTCCTTGCCGCGCAGGTCGATGGAAAGGGTTACGTTATACTGCTTGAGGAACTCTTTGTCCTTTTCCGAAGCGCCGATGGGGCAATCGGTACGCAGAACAGCGCCGTAGCGGGTAATTCTGCCGTCCTTGGTGGCAAAGCCGCCCAAATCGCGGGCATTGACTATGGTTTCAAAGGGTATTCTCTTGTATTTGATCATCAGTTCCGACCTTCCTTTCCCAAGTACTACAGGCGGATATTATTCGAAGAGATCGGCAGCCTTCTTGAGAATATCGACGATCTTGATATTCTGGGGGCAGTGATCCTCGCAGGAGCGGCACTCTACGCAGGAGGAAGCCTTGCCGCCCATGCCGGTCATCATGCCGTAGCTGCGCTTGTTAGCCTGCAGAGCCTGATACTTATTGTACTCATTGAGCAGACCGATGATGCCGGGGGTGTTGATGTTCTGAGGACAGTTGGTGATGCAGTACTTGCAGCCTGTGCAGGGAATGGTGGGCAGGCTGTCCAGCTTCTCGATTACGCGGCCGAGCATCTCGCGGTCAGCGGGCTCGAGAGCGGGCATATCAGCCATAACGCGGGTGTTCTCCTCTACCTGCTCCAGAGTGGTCATGCCGGAGAGGATAGCGATAAGACCGTCGAGGGACTTGCAGAAACGCAGTGCCCAGTATGCGGCGGACTTATCTGCATCGTAATCCTTGATGATCTGCATTACGTCTGGGTGCATGCCTGCAAGGGCGCCGCCGCGGATAGGCTCCATGATGGTAACGGGAACGTTGTGCTTCATGGCAACCTCGTAGCACTGACGGGCCTGAACGGTCTCGCTTTCCCAGTCAACGTAGTTGATCTGCAGCTGTACCAGCTCTACCTCGGGGTGAGCGGAGAGAATTTCATCAAGACATGCTGCTGGAGAGTGGAAGGAGAAGCCGATGTGCTTCACAAGGCCGCGCTCCTTCAGTTCCTTCATGTACTCCCAGCCGCCGGTCTCGTCCAGCATCTGGGTTCTGCCCTCGCCGATACCGTGGAGGAAGTAATAGTCGAAGTACTCAAGACCGGTGCGCTGCAGCTGGGTCTGGAATATCTTCTCATAGTCATCGCGGCCCTTGATGTCCCAAAGGGGCATCTTGTCGGTTACGGTGAACTTATCGCGGGGATAACGCTTTACAACAGCCTCGCGCAGAGCCTCCTCGGACATACCGCCGTGATACATGAAAGCGGTGTCGAAATAGGTATAGCCGCGCTCGATGAAGAGGTCGACCATCTTCTTGACCAGCTCGATATCGATGTCCTTATCGGTGCCGCCGGGAATGGTGGGCAGTCTCATAAGACCAAAGCCCAGCTTGGGGGTGTTCTTGCCGAGATAGTTTTCCATACTCATTTTGTGTGCCTCCGTTATATTTTAATTTTGTAATTATCAAATTTCCATCGCCAGATTGACGACCTCTATCCCCTTTTTCAGGGCCTGGGCAACGGTGTATGCCGTGCCGCCGGTATTACGGGTCATATAGCAGATGCAGACTTCGCTGTGATCCACCATGTATCTGTCACGGCGCAGCATGCAATCGCGGTCATAATCCCGGGCGATATAGTGAACGCTGTCCGCCTGCGCCAGAATAGATTCAAACTCCTGCCGGTCACGCTCCGACCAGTGTTTTTCCATGCCCTCATAGGGTATCGCCAGCGCCAGCTTAATATCGCCGCAGCGCATCTTCGCCCGCAGCACTGCACGGGCCGCCATAGTGTCGAAACCCAGCGCGCCGCCGCAGAGGAAATATCGCCTGCCGCAATCTACCATCTTGTCTATGTACTTGTCCAGCAGCAGCTCCAGCTTTTCCCGCGCTTCAGGCTGAATATCTCTGTGTCCGCTGAAACAGCAGTATCCGAATTCCATTGGATTTCCTCGTTTACAATTAATATAATTATTATAATATAAGCCGATATAACTTGCAAGAAAAATCGACGATACATATTGAGTATAAAGCCATACGAAAAAGGTTGTTTACTTCCGGAGAAATTTATTTTAGAATAGGCTTAGAAAAGTATGTAAATCCCTTTTACTTTTTAAAAAACTCGAAAAGGAGATTAGAAATATGTTCACTCTTACTCCCGTAACCGAGAGAGTTGCTCGTCTCAGACAGCTGCACAGAGACAGCATTCCCACTCTCGACGCTGACCGTACCCGTATTATCACCGAGTACTATCAGAACAGCACTTACGAAGTACCCATCATTCGCAGAGCAAAGGCCTGCTACGAGATCCTCACCAAGATGGTTATCCGCGTTGAGCCCGATGAGCTCATCGTAGGTAACGTAGGTAAGTATTTCCGCGGCGCTAACCTCTGGGCTGAGTACGGCGGAGTTGACTGGGTCGTTCAGGACATCGACAGCGGTGTTTTCGACACCATGGAAAACTGCGGCTCCGACTTCACCATGCCCCAGGAAGACAGAGATTATATCCGCGAGGTAGCTCCCTACTGGCGCGCCAACGGCAACTCTGCCCGCATCGACGCCTGCCTGCCCGATGATATCCACTACGTTTCCAAGGCTCACGTTACCCCCCACAACCCTGGCATGTGCGGCGGTGTACCTCACGGTCACTACAATGCCAACTACCGCAAGGTCGTTGTAAAGGGCTTCGGCGCAATCAAGAAGGAAGCCGAGGCTAAGATCGAAGAGCTGCGCGGCAACATCCACGGCAAGGACGCCGAGAAGTGGTTCTTCTACAGAGCCGTTATCATCTGCTGCGACGCAGCCATTGCTTTCTCCAAGCGTTTCGCTGCCGAGTGCCGCCGTCAGGCCGAGGAGCAGACCGACGCAAAGCGTAAGGCCGAGCTGCTGAAGATGGCTGATTCTCTTGACTGGATCATGGAGAATCCCTGCCGTACTTACTGGGAAGCCTGCCAGGCTATTTACATGTATCACCTGATCCTCAACATTGAGGGCAGCTACCGTGGTCTGACCATCGGTCGTTTCGACCAGCAGGCAGGCGACCTTCTGGAGGCCGACCTTGCCGCAGGCCGCATCACCATCGAGGAAGCTCAGGAGATCACCGACTGCTTCGCTCTCAAGGTTGCCGACCTTATGGTTTCCGGCTCCAAGTTCATGATGCATCAGTTCTCCTACTCCAACAACATGCGTCTTACTCTCGCAGGCCGCAAGATGGACGGCAGCGACGCTACCAACACCGCTACCTACCTCATTCTCAAGAGTGTTGCCCGCCTGAAGCTCCACGATCCCACCCTGTCCCTCTGCCTGCACAAGGATTCTCCCGCAGAGCTTTGGGAGGCCGGTATCGAAACCGCTAAGATCTGCGGCGGTATCCCCACTCTCGACAACTGCGATATGATCATCGACATGCTGGTAAAGCGCGGTCTCTCCATCGAGGACGCACGCAACTTCTGCATGATCGGCTGCGTTGAGATCTCCGGCTCCGGCTGCGAATTCTCCAACGTTTCCGGCCCCTTCTCCAAGACTCATCTGAGCATCGCCAATGTCGTTATCCAGGCTATCAATGACGGTAAGAATCCCATGGATCCCACTCAGACCCAGTCCGGCCTCAAGACCGGTTACCTCTATGAGATGGAGACCTTCGAGGACGTCAAGGAAGCCTTCGCTGCTCAGCTGAAGTACTTCATGGATTGGCACCAGACCTTCAACAACGTCCTCGAGTACTACGGCAACCCCCTCGTTCCCGTCCCCATGGCTTCCGCCACTATGGACGGCTGCATGGAGAGCGGTAAGGACATGATGGTCGGCGGCGCAAAGTACAACTCCACCGGCGGCGCTTCCATCGGTATCGGCACCTGCATCGACAGCCTGCTTGCCATCAAGTACGCCTGCTACGATAAGAAGCTCTGCACCCGCGAAGAGATGCTCAATGCCATCAAGGCAAACTGGGTTGGCTACGAGGCACTCCAGGCACGCATCAAGAACGAAGTTCCCTTCTGGGGCAACGGCTATGACGAGTCCGACGAGCTTGCAGGCTGGGTTTCCGACCAGTACGCAGACCGCTTCAACTCCTACATCGGTCCCCGCGGCGGCCACAGAGCAGGTATCTACTCCGCAGCTGCCAACGTAATGCACGGCTTCTGGACCTGCGCTACCCCCAACGGCAGAAAGGCCGGCGAGCCTGTTTCCGACGGCGGTTCTCCCTCTCAGGGCGCTGACAAGAACGGCCCCACCGCAGTAGCCAAGTCCATCGTTGCTCTGCATCCCAACAAGTACCCCAACGGCTTCCAGTTCACCATGAAGTTCCATCCCAACGCAGTTGCCGGCGCCGCAGGCACCGAGAAGCTGCACCAGTTCGTTGAGAACTTCTTCGATGACGGCGGCATGCAGGTTCAGTACAACGTCGTTTCCTCCGAGACTCTCCGCGATGCTCAGAAGAACCCCGACGAGTACAAGGATCTGGTTGTCCGCGTTGCCGGATTCTCCGCATACTTCATTGAGCTCCACTGCGATCTGCAGAACGACCTCATCAGCAGAACCGACAACGAAATGTAATTTCAATATTGCATGATTGCATAGCTAAAGGGCTGTCCTTCGGGACAGCCCTTTTGGTGTTTTGTGATTTTAAACGATATTGTCATTTTTTGCTGTTCTCTATTGTTCGCCCCCTTGTTAAAGGGGGCTGTCAGCGAAGCTGACTGGGGGATTCATTCGTAACCTTTTTTATTTTTGAATCCCTCCACCGCTTACGCGGTCCCCCTCCCTTTGACAAGTGAGGAATCATTCCTTCGTACAGTTCGCTGCAAGCGGTACAATCTCCAAAATCACTTTACTCCGCGTACCACCATAATGATATTCACATTGGTATCCCACTGTTTTTCACCGTGTTCATAAAGTTCTAAGCGCTTATCGTATCGGATGTTTGCGGCAGCTTTCAATTCCTCTATTTCCTCCGCGCTCACTCTCTCAGGCATAGTTCTCAGCGCCGAAGCAAATGCATCCAGTTTAGTTCCGCGATGGGCATTTATCATGTCGCGAGCCATTTGCGCCGGATACTTTGGGTCATCGGGTGTAAGGTCTACGGTGACATAACCTACGGACACATTTTGGAATCCGTACTGTTCTGCAGCAGTTGGCAGTTCCGCCTCGGACATCGGATATTGACACACGGAGTATTTTTCCATGGAATCGTCATATTGGCTTACCCGCTTCCAGAATTCTTCCTCGCGCTCGTCGGGTACAGTGCACTCGGCGGCAATATTTATCCCCCTGCGCGATGAGAGTACAAGGCATACCCCGCCGGGCTTCAGCACTCGCATCTGTTCACCAAAAAATTTGCTTGGCTCGATATGTTCGCTGACGGTGTTGGATATAGTCACGTCAAAGCTTTCGTCTGTGAAAGGCAGCGCTGTTGCGTCGCCCTCCAGGAAGCGAACATCTTTTTCCTGTTCACTTGCAAAACGTATAAATTCGCTGTCGCGGTCTATTGCAGTTATCTCCGCATTGGGGTACCAGCGATGCAGCGCGGCCGCCAGTGCACCGGGGCCGCAGCCGATTTCAAGGACTTTCAAAGGCTTGCTCTCATCCAGCTTAAAGGAGTGTTTGAACCGATCGGCAAATATATCCGCAAAACGCAGCTTACGGCTCAGATAAAGGGTGTCTATACCCTGCACATAGCTCGACCATACAATATTCATGTTTAACCTCCCTACTGCTCTTGTCCGTACTTCCACGGCAGGTGCACGCCCCTGCCCTACTGTATATACGAAAATTCAGCCTCCGAATGTAGGGCTGAGGCATGCCTCAGCCGCACAGTGCAACCCAATTTCGCCGCATACAAAAAGCCGCAGCAGAAAATACCTGCTGCGGCTTACTGTTTTTCAAGCGGACTATCAGCCAAAATGTCCGTACCGATTGCGAATATTATACTAAATGATTCTTTCTCTGTCAACGCTCCCTCTTCCTGAACACCAGCAATCTCTGCCCAAGATAGTTGAGCAGGGTAAACAGCACCATGCCAACCAGCATGGCGACGTTTTCACGCAGGCTTACGCTGGCATTTGCCAGCAGCTGAAGCATCATAGGCTTGGCGGCACCGTAGGCGGCAATGTAGCACACGGCTATATTCAGTGCAAACAGCAGCACCTCATGGGGCGATTTTTCCTTGCTTTTGAATGTGAAGTATTTATTCAAGAAGAAGCTTAAAATGCTGGTAAGCACATAGTTCGCCGCCGAGGACAACCAGTAAGAGCAGTGGGCAAGATTATAAAGTCCGAACATTATCCCCATACCCACCAACGTGTTTACCACACCAACAAGGGCAAAGCGAAACAGTGACCAGCTATACAATTTTTTTAGTTTTTCTTTCATTGCAGTCTCCGTAGTCTTTTTACATATGTATTATACCACAGGCGCAAGGCGCCGTTGTGGTATATGCAATTAAATCATATAATATCCGCTTACGGATATTATACCATTATTTCTCAAATTTTACATTGAAAAACTTGTCCATTTTTGCTATAGTCATTATATATAATTTTTATAAGAGGTGCAATATGGGACTTAATGATAAATTCACTCCCGCTGAACTTACTGTCAGCGATACCGTGCCCGCAATGTTCGGACCCGACGTGGAACTTTACACCACTCCTATCACCCCCAAGGAAAATATGCTCCGCCTTTATGAGGGCAAGACCCCCATGTGGACTCCCTTCCCCGCAGGTGACCTCAATATGCTCATGCTGGACTGCGACCCCGAAAATCAGGCCCGCAGCCCCGGAACCGAAGGCGACCGTCTCGACGGTTGGGGTGTTGAATGGGTATTCGTCGATGTTGTCGGCGGTGCCATGGTAAAGCCCGGCAACCCCAAGGTTCTCGACGTTGAGCACTGGGAAGACTACGTAACTCCTCCCGATCCCGACACCTGGGACTGGGAAGGCTGCTACGAGCGCAACAAGGATAAGATCCGCCCCTGACAGAGCAACTATCGTAAACGTTCCCGGCTGCCTCTTCGAGCGCATGATCGCACTCATGGACTTTGACAATGCCATCGTCGCTCTCATCGACGATGACCAGAAGGAAGCTGTTCACCGCCTGCTGCGCGTCATCACCAACATACATAAGAAGTTCTACACCAACTGCAAGAAGTGGTTCAACCCCGACATCGTAAACTTCAACGATGACTGGGGCTCTCAGCGCGCCGAGTTCTTCTCCGTTCCCACCGTTCGCGAAATGCTCCTGCCCTACGTCAAGGAGATCGGCGACCATGTACACAGCCTCGGCATGTACTGGGATCTCCACTCCTGCGGCAAGGTTGAGAACTTTGTTCCCATCTTCATCGAGGCAGGCCTCAATTCCTGGGGTGGTCAGCCTATCAACGATAAGTATGGCCTCAAGCAGAAGTACGGCGATCAGTTCATCTTCACC
>JAFXFT010000218.1 GCA_017513385.1 Oscillospiraceae bacterium
AGCTCAGCTCAGAGCTCTTGCCAACAGCGAGGACACTATCGTCCATATCGGCAAGAGCGGAGTTACCGAGAACGTAGTAAAGCAGGCCGCAGATGCCCTGAAGGCTCGCGAACTTATCAAGTGCAAGGTACAGGAAAATTCCCTGCTCACCGCCCGCGAGGCCTGCGACGAGCTTGCCGAAAAGACCGGCGCCGAGGGCGTGCAGGTTATCGGCAACCGATTCGTAATATACAAGAGAAACGACGAGGATCCCAAGATAAAGCTGGTTAAATAAGATATAAACCCCGATACAGGAGGTTGAGATATGAAGATCGGCATATACGGCGGAACATTCAACCCCCCGCACGCAGGACATATCAAAGCGGCGGGCGACGCAGTCAGGGTGATGAACCTTGATAAGCTGCTGGTTATTCCCACCGCTACCCCGCCTCATAAGGAGCTGCCTGCAGGCACAGCCACTGCCCAGCAGCGTCTTGAAATGGCGCAGCTTGCATTTGGCGGCGTTGACAAGGCGGAGGTATGCGATATCGAGCTTGCTCGGGGCGGCAGAAGCTATACCATAGATACGGTGAAGAATTTGCGGGAACGCTATCCCGAGGACGAACTGTGGCTCATCATGGGCGGCGATATGTTCTTCAGCCTTGAAAGCTGGTATAGGTTTGAAACGCTTCTGTCTGAGGTGGGTTTTGCTGTGGCAGACAGAGCCGATGAATCGGAAAAGCTCAGGGAATATGTGGAACACATGCGCCATGAATGGGCTGCCAAGGTAGAGTTCATACCCGAGCGTCCGGTGGAGGTGTCCTCCACGGAGCTGCGTCAGCGGCTGGAAAAGGCCGAGGGCAGGGAACTGCTTTCCAATGAAGTATATGCCTACATTATCAAGAACCGACTGTACGGAGCCAAAGCTCAGCTTGAATGGCTGAGAGAAGAAGCCATAAAACTGCTCGCACCAAAGCGTGTACCCCACGTGATGGGCTGCGAACAGGAGGCCGTGCGCCTTGCCCAACTCTGGGGTGAAGATGTTTATTCCGCAGCTGCGGCGGGCATACTGCATGATATAACAAAAAAATGCAGTGCAAATGAACAGTTGCTATTATGTGAAAAATATGGTACAGTGACAGATGCACTTGAATTGGAAGCACCAAAGCTTCTCCATTCAAAGACTGCTGCAGATATGGCGTGGGTCGAGTTCGGGATTTCACCCGAGGTACGCGAGGCGATACGCTGGCATACCACCGGCAAACCGGATATGACCATGCTGGAGAAAATAATCTACATAGCAGACTACATGGAGCCTAACAGAGATTTTGAGGGCGTGGACGAGCTGCGCAGACTGGCCTATGAGGATATAGATCAGGCACTGCGATTGGGTCTGCGCATGAGTATAGAGGATATGCAGGCGCGGAACATTGTGCCGCATCCGAGATCCTCGGGAGCGTTGGAGTACATAGAAAATAGTCTTCGCCAGCGAGGGCTGTGACCCATAAAAGGGAGTGGGAGAATTATGAAACTTTTTGGCAATTCCAGTAAGAAAAAATCAACAGGCGTAAAGAGCGTTCCTGTAGAAGAAAAAAGTAAGGTCTCCAAGACCGAAAGTGTTGAGAGTACCGGCAAGGGTGGACTTATCGGTGCACTGGCAAGACCCGGTATCAGAAAGGCAAAGGCTGCAATTGATCCCGAGGTGCACAAGACCCGTACTCCCGAGGAGCGCAAGCGCATCGAGGAAGAAGTCGAGCGCTATCAGCGCCGCAAGGTAACTACCCGTCTTGTTACCATCATTATCATCGTGCTGCTGATTGCTGCTGCAGTCGTATTTTATAAGATGACCGTAGTTCCTCCGGACGTAAATCCCAGTCCCACACCCGACGGTCCTGCGGTAACACCCTCTGCTACAGTCGATCCCGGCGTGGAGCCCAGCCCCACACCCAGCAGAACTCCCCTAGAAAACGTACGCCAGGAAGGCATGTACACTTTCCTCGTAGTAGGTAACGACAATGGCTACGGCAATACCGATACCCTTATCGTAGGTCGCCTTGACACCAAAAATCACAAGCTCAACCTTGTAAGCATACCCCGCGATACAATGGTCAACGTAGAATGGCCTGTAAAGAAGGTAAATACCATTCAGGCATTCAGCGACAATGGCATTGACGGTCTTATGGACGGTATTTCCAACATCGTTGGCTTCGATATAGACAGCTATATCAGCGTAAACCTCAAGGGCTTCAGAGCTCTGGTTCAGGCAATCGGCGGTGTTTACTTTGATGTACCTCAGGATATGAAGTATGGAGATCCTACTCAGAACCTTGTTATCGACATCAAAGAAGGCTACCAGCTGCTTACTCCCGAGCAGGCGGAGGGTGTCGTTCGCTTCCGCAGCGGTTATGTTGCAGGTGACATCAAGAGAATCGAAGTTCAGCAGGACTTCCTTATGGCTCTTGCAAAGCAGTGCCTGTCCATGAAGAACCTTACTACCAACATTGACGAATATGCAGAGATTTTCAAGACATACGTTACCACCGATCTTTCTCTTGGTAATATCGTATGGTACGGTCAGGAGATGCTCAAGCTATCTCCCTCCGATATTTCCTTTGCAACTCTGCCCGCAAATTATAATGACAGCGTAAGAGGCCTTTCCTACTGCACCATCTACCTCGATCGATGGGTGGCTATGATCAACAGCACTCTCAATCCCTACGTAGCTCCCGTGAAGGCAGAGAACCTGGATGTTATCACCAGAGATGAAGACGGCAACCTTTACGCTACCGCAGGCGCTATTGCAGGTGGCTATGAGTCCTTCTATGACAACACCACTCCCATCGTTCCCGATGACGATGATGAAGAAGAGACCACTGAGCCCGAAACCGGCGATACCCCTGCAGAGCCCAGCACCGAGCCTTCTCCCGAGCCCAGCACTGAGCCCTCTCCCGAACCCAGCACTCGGCCCAGTCCTGAGCCCAGCACCGAGCCTTCTCCCGAACCCAGCACTGAACCCAGCCCCGAGCCTTCCACCGAGCCCGAGCCTGAGGAAACCGAGTCTCCTTGGGACGATATAGAGGACGATGAGCCCGAGACCACTCCCGAGCCCAGCGAAGAGCCTGAAGAGGAAGATCCTGAGAAGGAAGAAGATACCGGCAGCAGCGGCGGACTTGGCGGCGGCAGCCCCACCGATATTTGGTAAGCTGCAATACGGAAGAATATAAAAACTATTTGTGCGGCAGAACCGCATGGAGGATATAAATGCTTAGTACAAAAGAAGTAATGGAAAATATAGTCAAGGCGCTTGACTCCAAGAAAGCAAGAAACATTACCGTTCTGCAGACCGGAGACATAACCGTTCTTGCCGACTATTTCGTGATCTGCACCGCCGGCTCTGCCAGCCAGATTAAGAGCCTTTCCGACGAGGCAGGCAGAAAGCTCACCGAGCTGGGTGAGGCTCCCCGCAGAGTTGAAGGCTACCGCGACGGTGGCTGGGTCCTTATGGACTTCGGCTGCGTAATAGTTCACCTCTTCCTTGAGGAAGCCCGCGGCTTTTATGATCTCGAGCGCCTTTGGAGCGATGCTCCCGAGGTTGACGTAAGCTATCTGACCATACCCAATGAATAAATAGAAGGAAGTATTACGACCATGAAATACGAATTCCATAAAATCGAAAGCAAGTGGCAGAAGAAGTGGATAGAGGAGAAGGTATATGCAGCTGAGAACGGCGGCGATAAGCCCAAGTACTTCACTCTGGTTGAGTTCCCTTATCCTTCCGGCAACGGTCTGCACGTAGGTCACGCACGTCCTTACACCGCTATGGACGTAGTATCCCGTAAGAAGAGAATGGACGGCTATAATGTCCTGTTCCCCATCGGCTACGATGCTTTCGGTCTGCCCACCGAGAACTTTGCTATCAAGAACCACATTCATCCCAAGGTTGTTACCGAGAAGAACGTAAACCACTTCCGTGAGCAGCTCATGAGCCTCGGCTACAGCTTCGATTGGGACAGAGAAATCTGCACCACCGACCCTGAGTACTACAAGTG
>JAFXFT010000219.1 GCA_017513385.1 Oscillospiraceae bacterium
GTAGGGCGGGGGCGTGCCCCCGCCGTATACCACCACCGCAAAAACGAAAATACACAAAATGTAAAAAATTGTCATTCCGAGCGAAGCGTGGGAATCCCCAGCGTATAGATCAACTGTGCAGTAAATCCAACTGCGGAGATTGCCACGTCGCTTCGCTCCTCGCAATGACACTATTGTGGTGCGGCGGTGACTTCGCCGCCCCTCATCCGTCATTTGCTTACGCAAATGCCACCTTCCCCCGAGGGGGAAGGCTAATAGGTAATTTATTAAATTTTATAATATAAATGCGAAAGGACGATACATAATGAAGAAATTTCTCAATGAATTCAAGGCCTTTGCAATGCGCGGAAACGTAATCGATCTGGCAGTCGGCGTTGTAATAGGCGGCGCTTTCGGCAAGATCACCACATCCATCGTTAACGACATCATCATGCCCGTGATCGGCGTGATCACCGGCGGTCTGAACTTCTCCGACTGGAAGATAGTTCTCAAGCAGGCTGTTCTGGACGCAGAGGGCGCAGTTGCCAACCCCGAGATTGCGATCACCTTCGGCAACACCATAGCCGTTATCCTCGACTTCATCATCATCGCTTTCGCAGTGTTCTGCATGGTCAAGGGCATCAACACCATGCACGCCAAGGCAGAAGCGCTCAAGAAGAAGGAAGAAGAGGAAGCCGCTGCTGCTGCTGAACCCGAAGTTCCCGCCGAGCCCGAACCCACCAAGGAAGAGCTGCTCCTCACCGAGATCCGCGACCTGCTGAAGAATAAGTAAAAATTTTCCACCTCCCGCCCCTGAAAAGGAGGTTTTCATATGAAAACTACATTTAAAGTAATAATTGCGCTCTTTGCCGCCATTATTGCCGCCTTTGCGGTGAGAGCCATGCACCTTGCGGTAGGCGCAGAGCCCGAAGGTACCGGCATTCTCGATATCTATCAGAACATGATGCTTACCTCCCGTGAGATGTTCCTTGAAAAGGCCGAGGATATCCAGCTTGCCGCGCTGGTTCTGCTGGAACAGGACGAGGTTGACATAATGAGCGACGAGCAGGGTCACCCCCGGGTAATGGGCGAGAATAACGAGCTCATCGAGCCCGCCGACGTTATCCCCGGCGAGCTGCAGCCCTATCTGGACAATGTGTTCGGAGAGTACGTTTGCGGCGGAAGGGTGTATAACGTAAAGGTGACCGATAAGGCAATATTCTTCTTCACCGGCTATCACGAGACCGGCAGCGTCGGCTTCCTCTACGAGCGGGAGCTGGGTACGATAACCGACTTTACCGAGCTGCTGGAGCTCAGCGAAAACTGGAAAATATTCTACGATATGCCGGAGGAATAAATGTTTATTGACACCCTGACAGCCGGCGTACCGGGTATTTCCCCGGAAACCGCAGCGCGCTGCCATGAGTATTGGCAGCTTGTTAAAAAGAAAAACGAGGTCATGAACCTCACCGCCGTCACCGACGATAAGGAGGCTGCCAAGCGGCATTTTCAGGACTCCCTTGAGCTGCTGAAGCTTGCCGACTTCGCCGGTAAGCGCGTCATCGACGTGGGCACGGGCGCCGGATTCCCCGGAGTGCCGCTGAAAATCGCGCAGCCGGAGATAGACATTTGCCTGCTGGACAGCCTCGGCAAGCGCGTGGACTTCCTCCGGGAGGCCTGCGGCAGCCTTGGCGTTGAGGGCGAGTTCATTCACGCCCGCGCCGAGGAGCTGGCGATGAAGCCCGGATACCGCGACAGCTTCGACTTTGCGGTGTCCCGCGCCGTGGCAAGACTCAATCTCCTTGCCGAGCTGTGCCTGCCCTTTGTTAAGGAGGGCGGCGCGTTCCTCGCCATGAAGGCGGGGGAGTCCGAAGAGGAGATAAACGAGGCGAAAACCGCCATCAAAACCCTGGGCGGCAAAATCGAGAAGGTGGTGGAGTACGAGCAGGAGGGCGTTACCCGCTGCGTGGTAATTATCCGCAAGCTCACCGCCACTCCCAAGGGCTACCCCAGAGCCTTCGCAAAGATAAAGAAAAATCCCCTTTGAGCGGAAATTTATCCGCATCTTATCCGCAATTCCTGTTATAATACGTGTGCAACGGGTCGCAGCCCGACCCGTTGCATATTCCGACCGCAAAACCGAACACATTCAAATTTACGGCAAATGCCAAAAACCCGCAAAAACCAAAAAATATGTGTCATTCAGAGGACGCAGCCCGAAGAATCCCCTATATAGACGCAGGGGAGTTGTCGTTACTGCGTACCATTCAACGGGGGGATTCCTCGTTGCACTCGGAATGACGTTGGTATCGTAGGGCAGGGGCGTGCCCCTGCCGCCGACCACCGCCGCAGTAACGATAATATGCAGCGCATTAATATGTCACTCAGAGGGTGCAGCGAAGAATCTCCGCACTGCTCAACTGACAGTCTGTAATAACTGCGGAGATGCGACCGCATAGCCTCAGCATGACAATAATTACCCACCGCAAAAACGAAAACATCGCAAAACACACCATTAAAATATAAAAACTAATCCGCAAGGGAGAGATACAGCAATGAAAAAAGTGCAATTCACAGAAACCGTACTGCGCGACGCGAACCAGTCCCTTATCGCCACCCGTATGCCCATCGAGGCATTCGAGCCTATCCTTGAGACCATGGACAAGGCCGGCTACTACTCTGTAGAATGCTGGGGCGGTGCCACCTTCGACAGCTGCATGCGTTATCTCAACGAGGATCCCTGGGAGCGCCTGCGCCGTATCAAGGCCAAGATGCCCAACACCAAGCTGCAGATGCTGCTCCGCGGCCAGAACCTGCTTGGCTATAAGCATTATCCCGATGACGTTGTCCGCAAGTTCGTTGAGCGCAGCGTTGCCAACGGCATCGACGTTATCCGTATCTTCGACGCCCTTAACGATATCCGCAATATCCAGGTCGCCGTTGAGGAAACTCTGAAGAACGGCGCCATCGCCTCCGGCGCTATCTCCTATACCACCAGCCCTGTCCATACTCTCGAGAAGTATGCCCAGCTCTGCGCAGATATGAAGAGCATGGGCGTGCAGACCATCTGCATCAAGGACATGGCCGGCGTTATGACTCCTTCCGAGAGCTATGATCTGGTCAGCGCCATCAAGGATAAGGTCGATATGCCCATTATCCTCCACACTCACTGCACCACCGGTATGGCATTCATGACCTACCTCAAGGGCGTAGAGGCCGGCGCAGACATCATCGATACCGCCTCCTCCTGCCTCTCCGGCGGCACCAGCCAGCCCGCAACCGAGACCCTGTATCACGCTCTCGAGCAGCTGGGCTACGAGACCGGCCTCAATGAGGAAGTTATCAACGAAGTAAACACCCACTTCAAGAAGTACAGCGAGGAATGCATGGAAAGCGGTCTGCTTGACCCCAAGGTTCTTAAGGTTGACGTAAACGGACTTACCTACCAGGTTCCCGGAGGAATGCTTTCTAACCTTGTTTCTCAGCTTAAGCAGCAGGGCAAGAGCGATAAATTTGAAGAGGTTCTTGCAGAGGTACCGCGTGTTCGTGAGGATGCAGGTTTCCCGCCTCTTGTAACTCCCACGTCTCAGA
>JAFXFT010000220.1 GCA_017513385.1 Oscillospiraceae bacterium
CAATAAGGGCGTTAAGGGTGCTATCCTTTGGAGCATTCTCGGCGGCGCTGTTGTTTACTACCTGCTCGGCTTCACCGTCCCCGGTTTCTACGATGGTTTCCTCGCAGGCATCTCCCTCAATCCCTTCACTGCTTTCAAGGAATTCGGTGAGCTCGCCTTCCTCAAGGTTTTCACCGAGGGCTTCGACTTCTCCGCGTATCTGGCTATTGAAGGTCACAGTGTAAGCGGTCTTATTATCGCTTTTGTCACCACCGCTCTTGCCTTCTGCATGGTTGACATGTTCGACACTATGGGCACGCTCTACGGCGCATGCCGCGGCGGCAATCTGCTCATCAAAAACGAGAAGGGCGAGGACGTTATCCCCAATATGAACCAGGCTATGCTTGCTGACGCGCTTGCAACCTGCACCGGCGCTATCTGCGGTACCTCCACCGTTACCACCTTCGTTGAGGCTTCCTCCGGTGTTGCAGTTGGCGGTCGCACCGGTCTTGCCGCTATAGTAAGTGCCGTTCTCTTCTTCATTGCAATGTTCCTCTCCCCCGTTGCCGCACTCATTCCCGCAGCAGCATATGCGGCAGCTCTTATCTACGTAGGTATTCTCATGATCGGCTGCGTAAAGGACATCGATTGGGGCGACGCCGCTATCGCAGTTCCCTCCTTCCTGACCATTACAATGATGCCCTTCACCTACAACATTTCCTACGGTATCGCATTCGGTCTTATCTCCTTCATTGCCATTAAGCTCTTCACCGGCAAGGCAAAGGAAGTAAACATCGGCACTTGGGTTATCGCAGTTCTCTTTGCTCTCATGTTCTTCCTCACCCACTGATAAACAGCATATAAGTTCACCCCCGAAGCCTCAATGAGGCTTCGGGGGTATTTTTCATTCTATAGTCAATCCGGCTTCTTCAATCAGCCGCTCCATTACCTCGCCTGCAATGCAGCACACAGTTTCCTCATGGATATAGTCCGTAATATCCGCGTCAAAAAGCATATTTGCCTGCGCTGGAAATTCGTCGTCCTCGTCCCAGAACACTACCATCACCGGCATAAAATCGAAAGCGCGAACCACAAAGCCCACATCGCCATAGCTCACGGGCTCACCCTCAAGCTTTTCGCCCGCTTTCCTCAAAAGCTCGGCCTTGCCGCTGAAGGGCTTTGTCAAGCCGAGCTCAAGACTTTTTTCAAATGCGGGAGCAAAAGGTGATGCCCGCTTTACCTCGCGGAACGGAACAAATCTGCCGCAAACGGTCGCGCCTGCTTTTGAGTAGTAGAACAGATTGTAAATGGACATCAGCACGTTAAAGGACAACCTGCGCTCCGGAGCGGTAACATTACTGATATGACCGCTATTTTTATCAATTCGGTAATCCCTGCAGCAAAAGCGGATATACAGCGCATCCTCGTCGCTGCGCAGCTTGAATCTTTCGGCAAGCTCGTCGCAGTCCATCTGCAGAAAGATATTGCGCCAGTATTCGTTGGTCATTTCGTATCTGTTCTGCTTTTCTGTACTGCTCATTTACGTCTGCCTCCCTCTGTTTTCCATCTGCCGCTGATATAGAACACAGCACCAATGAAGAAGGGTGTGAAGCCCGCAAGGGCATCGCCAAGGAAGAAGCCGAGGTATCCCATATCCAGCGCAACTCCGAACAGGAGACCCAGGCCAATGCGGAGGATTATGCCGTCCAGTATGGCGGTTACGAAGTTGACGGTAGTATTGCCGCTGCCGTTTATCAGCGCATTCATGCCGGAACGGGCGGTATTGCCGAAGAAAATCAGCACGACCACGGGCACGTAGGCAACGCCCAGCTCTATAACAGCCTGCTCAGAGGTGAATATGCCGTAAATGCTTTCGGGGAAGAATATGAACAGTGCCGAGAGCACTACCGCCACCAGCAGGGTTATCTTATATATGGACACCATGACCTTTTTCACGCGGTCATACTTCTTCGCGCCGATATTCTGGCCCACCATGGAGGAGCCTGCGGTATTGACCGCGCTGGACACCTGATTGCTGGTGGTGCTTATCTTATTGGCTATGCCCGCAAATGCGGAAACGGTGACACCGTAGGAGTTGACCCAGGAGTTGACGAAAAGCTTGGAGAAACGAACCGCGGCGCTTTTTATAGCCATGGGAACACCCAGTTTTACCAGCTCGGTAAGCATTTCGCCGTCTATGTGGAAGAAATCCCGGGCGGTTACGTTTATTTCGTAATAGGTTCTGTGCTTATAAATAAAGCCCGCGCAGCTTATGAAGCTGACCGCCTGACTTATTACCGTCGCAAGAGCCGCGCCCCGTGCGCCCCAGCGGAAGCCGATAACGAAAAGCAGGTCGAGGATAAGATTGAGCACGGCAGCGATACTGATGAATACAAAGGGGCGTTTGGAGTCGCCCATGCCGCGCAGTATTGCCGAGCCCATATTATAGCCGTAGGTAAAGACCATGCCCGCCATGCAGACAGTGGAATATGCCATTGCCTCCCCGAATGCCTCGGGCGGTGTATTCATAAGCCGCAGCAGTGGCTCACGCAGGCAGATACAGATTATACTCAGCACTATGGCAACGCTCAAAAGGAAGGTGCACATGGTTCCCACGAAGCGCCCCAGCTTATGCCGCTCCCCTGCGCCTATATGCTTGGATATAAGCACCTGCGCGGCGCTGGAAAAGCCCATGGCGATAAAGGTAAGGAAACCCGAAACGTCGCCGCCGACAGATACGCCGGAAAGTCCAGTTGAGCCCAGCACCTGCCCCACCACTATCATGTCCACCATGTTATAGACTATCTGCAGCAGGTTGGATAAAAACAGCGGCGCAGCGAAAATAAGCAGTTGCTTGCTGACGTTGCCTTCAGTAAAATCGGTTATAAGAGTTTTCTTCGCAGTGCCCATGCCCTGCCTCACGTCCTTCAATAGTTATATGCTTAATAATAGCACTTTTCACGGTGATTGGAAAGTGTTTGTTTTGATATTTTATTTTGCAATATGCCACATAGACATCACCTAAGACTTATGATATAATGTATCCAACCAAAGTTTGCAAAGGAGGTCTGTTATCTATGAAGAAAACTCGCGCGCTTATGGTGCTGAATATTGTAGCTATAATCCTTAGCATAATAGTACTTGTCATTGCGTTTCTTGCAGGCATTGGTGTCATAGACCGCGGCACCACTTTTTCAAATGGTGCTATATTCTTTGCAATGCTGATAAACATACTCAGCAACGCTGCTATGCTCAATCGAAATGCAAAGAATTACAATGAGGAAAAAGATGATACCTGAACACCACAAACCTCGTTGCGCAAGAAATATGACGCGCAAATGACTTGCAGGCTGGCGATTGCCACGTCGCTGCGCTCCTCGCAATGACATTCTTGGGATTTCTGCGCTAAAACTACAACGGCTAAATCTAGAATTTTGTCATTACGACTCGCTAAGAGCCGCCTTCGTCGGTTGCTCGCATGCACTCGGCCTGCGGGCCTCGTCCGAGCCCCGCCATAGGCGGGAGCGTGGGAATCTCCGGAGCAGCATTCAGATAGGCATTTATGAACAAAGCTTTCTTTTAATACACGCAAAAACCGCCGCAGTCAGCCGACTGCGGCGGTTTGGTGCTTTATGTAAGATTAGAACATTGCCTTGGAGCAGTTGTCGATCTCTCTGGTGAGAGCTTCGTAAACGCCGGGATAGTTGCTCATGGGCAGACCCTGAGATGCGCTGGGAATGAAGTACAGCTTGCCGAACTCTTCGCAGGCTTCCTTAACGCGGGCTGCAACAACCTCGTCGGTCCAGCCTTCATAGTCAACGGTAGCGCTGTCGATACCGCCCATGAAGGTGATCTGGCCCTTGTACTTCTCCATGAGCTCCTTGATGTTGTTGGAGCGCATTACGCCCTGCCAGATGTCGATACCCATGTCGATCATGTAGGGAACGAGGGTAGCGGCATAGGAGTCGGAATGGTGCATGATAACTTCAACACCGTGCTCCTTGTAGAAGCCGTAAACCTTCTTGTATGCGGGCAGGAAGAACTCCTCGAACATAGCGGGAGAGATGAAGGTGGACAGCTGGCTGCCCCAGTCATCGTGGTGGAAGAGAGCGTCGGGCTTGATGTACTTGCAGACTTCTGCAGCGTATGCCAGCTCGTACTCGGTGATGTAGTCGATGATCTCATGCATTGCTTCGGGCTCTTCGTAGAAGTTGATGAGGCAGTTGGAGATCTCCATGAAGTAGTGGCACTGCTCGAAGATACCGGGAGCGAAGAAGGTGGTAACGAAATACTCGTTGCGGTCAACAGCGTTAGCCATCTCGATGAAGGGCTTCCACTCTTCCTCGGGGAATACTACCTGAGGAGCCTTGAGGATTTCTCTCCACTTGGTGGGATCCTTCAGGAGGATGTGAGCCTCGTCATGGTCGGGGAATGCACCGGGAGTGCCGATGGGATAGGAACGGCTTACGCCCCATGCGTCAACAACGTTGTGCTCGCCGTACTGGGGCATGGGGCTGCGCATGCTGATGGGGTTAGCCATCTGGATAGCAAAAGCCTCATACTGATTTACGAATCTGTCGGGGTTACCGCCGCGAATAGTCTCGAGGAGGTTCTGTCTTTTAGTCAGCATTGGTATAACATCCTTTCGATGATAGTTTATCAGCTTTTTGCGATCTGCATCGGGCAAAGCTGTGTAATTTGCAGATATAGTCACTATATCATGCAAGTGTTTTTTTGTAAAGAAATAAAGTTGAGCGCAATCTTCTTTTTGCTGATTTAGCTTAATTACGCCTCAATATATTGTGCCTTATGACGAAAACGCAGCGCTTACAGCAGCATTTCAAAGGCTACGCGCTCGTTTCCGTCCTCTTCACCGCCGATAAGGTGGATAACACCGCAGTATGTAAATCCGGCCTTGGAAATGGCGCGGTTCATGGGTCCGTTATCCCTGTGGGTATCTATTCTCACGGACTTTAAGCCCTGCTCCTTCGCCATGTCTATACCGTGTAAGAAAAGCTTGCCCGCTACACCCCTGCCCTTGCTGTGGTCAGCCACGCAGACTCTGTGGAGTGAGGCATAAGGTACTTCTGCCAGCCATGCACCCTCGATTTTGGCATATGCTTCCTCGGGCTCAGTGATGAAGCTCATGCTGCCCAGTATTTTTCCGTCCTCAACCGCCAGCCACGCTGCGCCCTTCTCTATGTCATTTTCCCATGAGCTGCGGTTGGGATAGCCCCGCTGCCACTGGTCAACGCCCAGTCTTTTCAGCTGTGCCGTTGCCTGCGCGGCGATTTCCAGTATTGTATCTATATGCTCGGCTGTTGCCTTTATAAATTCCATATTTTTCCCTCCGTACATTGCTTTCAACTCATTATACATATTGAGAGAAATTTTTCAAGTTTCTTGTATCTTCCGATTAAAAATGATATAATATATCATTCTGTAAAAAGGAGGCTTTCGTCTTGGCGCACAATGTAATTGATGTTCCCGCCGCCGAGCTGGAACGCCAGAAGAAAATAATGAATCGCATGGCGGAGCACACCGCTGCCCTGCCCGAAACTCCCCTCGCCATGGTTGACACCTACGGCTGCCAGCAGAACGAGGCGGACAGCGAAAAGATTCGCGGCATGCTCCATGAAATGGGCTACCGCTTCACCGATAATGAATATGAGGCCGACCTCATTGTTATAAACACCTGCGCAGTCCGTGAACACGCAGAAATGCGCGCCCTTGGCAATGTGGGCGCTCTCGTCCACGCAAAAAGAGCCAAGCCCGGTCAGCTCATCGCCCTCTGCGGCTGCATGGTAACTCAAGAACAGATGGCAAAAAAGGTCAAGACCTCCTACCCCCACGTCGACCTTGTTTTCGGCACCCATGAGCTCTACCGTTTCCCCGAACTGCTGGAAAAGACCGTGAAGCCCCACAAGGGACGCATTTTCGAGGTTCGGCAGATAGACGGTGAGCGTTTCGAGGGTCTCCCCTCCTACCGCATTCACGATGTGAAGGCATGGCTGAGCGTAATGTACGGCTGCAACAATTTCTGTTCCTACTGCATCGTGCCCTATGTCCGCGGCAGAGAGCGCAGCCGCAACGCGCAGAACGTCATTGACGAGGCACGGCAGATAATCGACGCAGGCTATAAGGAGATAACACTCCTCGGGCAGAACGTAAACTCCTACGGAAAGGATCTTGACGAGGGCCGCGACTTTGCCTACCTCATTGAAGAGATAAATAAGATTCCCGGTGAGTTCGTTATCCGCTTCATGACCAGCCACCCCAAGGACGCGACCCAGCGTCTTTTCGACACGCTGGCAAACTGCGAAAAGGCAGAGCGCCATATACATCTCCCCTTCCAGTCCGGCAGCAGCCGCGTGCTGCAGGCTATGAACCGCCGCTACACCCGCGAGCAGTATATTGCGCTGGTAGAAGCAGCCCGCCGCACAATTCCCGGCGTTGCCATCACCAGTGACGTTATCGTAGGCTTCCCCGGCGAAACCGAAGAAGAATTCAACGAGACACTTTCCCTTGTGGAACAGCTACGCTTTGATATGCTCTTCACATTCATCTACTCCCCCCGCCACGGAACTCCCGCCGCCCAAATGCCCGACCCCTTCACCCGCGCCGAAAAGCAGGTATGGTTTGACCGCCTGCTGGATGCACAGAGCCGCATTTCCGCAGAAACTCAGGCTGCCCACGTGGGCAAAGAGTACCGCGTACTCATAGACGGAAAGAATTCCTCCAACGGAAAGCTTACCGCCCGCACCTCCTGCAACAGGCTGGTGCACCTTAACGAGCCAGAAACCCTTATCGGCACTTTCCAAAATGTGCGTATCACCAACAGCACCACTTGGAGCCTTGAGGGCGAGCTCATTTAACCCCAATACTCAGACAGATACGGAGGTGCTGTAAAATGGCGGAAAATACCCCCATGATGCAGCAGTACAATAAAATAAAGCAGGAGATGCCGGATTGCATACTGTTCTTCCGTCTCGGTGACTTCTACGAGATGTTCAACGAGGATGCTATTACTGCCTCCAAGGAGCTCGAAATAACCCTTACCACCCGCGACAGGGGCAAACCTGAGGCCGAGCGCACTCCCATGTGCGGCGTTCCCTACCATGCCTACGAGAGCTATGTTGCCCGCCTGCTTGCCAAGGGCTACAAGGTGGCTATCTGCGAGCAGACCGAGGATCCCGCTCTTGCCAAGGGTCTCGTCAGCCGCGATGTAGTGCGCGTTATCACCCCCGGCACGGTCATCGAGCAGTCCATGCTGGAAGAGGGACGGCAGAACTACGTCTGCACCGTTTTTGCGGACACCGGCGCTGCTGCGGTCTGCTTTGCGGACATTTCCACAGGTGAGTTCCTCGCAGCCGAGTTCTCCGGACCTGATGCAATGGGTCATATTCTCAATGAGCTGGTGCGTTATTCTCCTGCCGAGGCAATTATAAACATGACAGCAGCTGAGAACCGCGAGGTTCGTCAGCTGCTGACCAAGCGCATCAAGTGCCTTTGTCAGACCGACACGCAGGTATTTGAACAGGGAGCTGCCGACCAGTTCCGCCAGCACTTCGGTGAGGACAGCTATGCCTTGAACGAGGACAAAAAAGTTCTCATTGCCGCAGCGGGCGGTCTGCTCAACTATCTCCACGATACCCAGAAAACCGGCCTTGCCCACATCGACACCCTCACCCTTTACACCTCCGGCAGATTTATGGAGCTGGACTACCAGACCCGCCGCAACCTTGAGCTGACGGAAACTATCCGCTCCAAGGATAAGCGCGGCAGCCTGCTTTGGGTGCTGGACAAGACCCGCACCGCAATGGGCGGACGTCTTATGCGCTCATGGATAGAAAAGCCCCTGCTTTCCACTGCCGTTATCAATCGCCGCCTCAACGCAGTCGCCGAGCTGGTGAACAACACGATAATGCGCGGCGAAATACGCGAATGTCTGCGTTCCATTGACGATATGGAGCGTCTTATCGGACGCATTGTATACGGCAATGGCAATGCCCGCGACCTTGCCGCTCTTGCCGGTTCCGCTGAGGTGCTGCCCGAAATAAAGAAGCTGCTTTCCTCCGCTAAAAGCGAAATGCTCCGGGAGTTTGCCGACATGGACGAGCTTGCCGACATGGTGGCTCTTGTCCGCGACGTTATCGGCGAGGATCCCCCCTTCTCCGTCCGCGAGGGCGGCATGATTCGCAAGGGATATGATCCCGAGATCGACCGTCTGCATGAGCTTGCCGAAAATGCCAAGGGTGCTGTCGCCGCCATTGAGGCTGCGGAAAAAGAACGCACCGGCAAGAAGCTGCGCATCGGCTACAACAAGGTTTTCGGCTACTACATAGAGATGCCCCGCAGCCAAAGCGAGGACGTTCCCGAAAATTACATACGCAAGCAGACCCTTGTAAACTGCGAGCGTTTTATTACCGAGGAGCTGAAGGAGCTTGAGTCCCAGCTGCTCACCGCCCGCGACAGAGTCACCGAGCTCGAATACCGTCTGTTTGCCGAAACCGCTCAGCAGGTGGCTTCCATTGCCGCCGCCATACGCGCCACGGCAGCAGACGTTGCCGCTATCGACGCACTTTGTTCCCTTGCCGAGACCGCGGTGAAGAATAATTACTGCAAGCCCGAGGTGGACGTTTCCTCCATCATCGAGATAAAGGACGGACGTCACCCCGTTGTAGAGGCTGCGCGCAAGGACAGCCTTTTCGTGCCCAACGATGCGTTCCTTGATGGCGAAAACACCCGCGTCGCCATAATCACCGGTCCCAACATGGCAGGTAAGTCCACATACATGCGCCAGACCGCCCTCATCGTGCTCATGGCGCAGATAGGCAGCTTCGTTCCTGCCCGCTCCGCCCGCATAGGCATCACTGACCGCATATTCACCCGAATCGGTGCATCGGACGACCTTTCTTCCGGTCAGTCCACATTCATGGTGGAAATGAGCGAGGTTGCCGAAATTCTCAGCCACGCTACCCGCCGCAGCCTGCTCATTCTCGACGAAATCGGACGCGGCACTTCCACCTTCGACGGCATGGCTATCGCCCGCGCAGTGCTCGAATACTGCGCCGAGCCCAAGAAGCTGGGCGCGCGCACCATGTTCGCCACCCATTACCATGAGCTTACCGCTCTTGAAAATGAGATAAGCGGCGTGAAGAACATGAACACCAGCGTGACGAAGCGCGGCGACGATGTCATCTTCCTGCGCAAGATAGTTCCCGGCGGCGCTGACCGCAGCTACGGCATCGAGGTCG
>JAFXFT010000221.1 GCA_017513385.1 Oscillospiraceae bacterium
AAGAGGTCATCAAAGAAGCTCTCACCGGGCTGCAGGCGGGATTCGATACCTGCATTATTAATAAGAATATCAACCTGACCAAAAGCTGCGATAACCTCAGCTACAGCCTTCTTTACAGCCTCGCCGTCACTTACGTCAACGCTGACAGCCATAACATCAGCGGTATATTTCAGACATTCTTCCTTCGTCTCCTGAAGCTTTTCAATGCGTCTGCCGAACAGCGCGACTTTAGCGCCGCCCTTTGCAAGTTCAACGGCGCAAGCCTGTCCTATGCCCGTTCCGGCACCGGTGACTATAGCGGCCTTATCTTTAAATCCGTAATCCAAATACTGCATACTTATCCTCCGATCCAATGATTTATAAATTATTAAATTTTATTAAGTCCAGTATACCGCATCTATAGGTATATTGCAAACTTCTTTTGGCCAAACAATGAATTTACACAAAAAACGACTCCTGTCACTGTGGCTTAAAACCAAGGGCAAGAGTCGTCTTTTCATTATATTATCAGAAGTTAACAAATCGGCGTAAAACCTTGCTCAATCCGCGGTACAATGGTCCTTCCAGTTCCCTGCGGGCATCTTTCAGATTGCTGCGTATTTCAATGTGCTGCGGACAGTGTTTCTCACATTTGCCGCACTCTATGCAGTTGGAGGCAGCGGTGGAATTCTTACGCAGCGCGGTGCACATAAGATAGTCGGCAAAGGCCCAAAACCGCCCCTCGGCATAGCGGCGGTTATATGCTGCAAAGGTGCCGGGAATGTCCACACCCTTGGGACAGGGCATACAGTATCCACAGCCGGTGCAGCCAACCTTCATTTTAGCGTTTATTGCCTTTACCACACTTCTAAGCATCGCCTCGTCCTCGGTGGTAAGTTCTCCCACTACTGTAGTCGAGGCGGTATTTATATTATCGCGTACCATCTCATCGGAGTTCATGCCCGAAAGCACCACCGTTACCTCCGGCTGATTCCAAAGCCAGCGGAACGCCCACTGGGCGGGAGTGTACTGCTTTGCATACTCCGCAAAAATGTGCTTCGCCTCCTCCGGCAGACGTTTGACCAGCTTGCCGCCGCGCAAAGGCTCCATGATTACAACGGGTATGCCCTTTTTATGTGCGTATGACACTCCCCTGCGCCCTGCCTGAGAGTGCTCATCCATATAGTTATACTGCACCTGACAGAAATCCCAGTCATATGCGTCAAGCAGCTTACAGAACATATCCGAGTTGCCGTGATAAGAAAATCCGATCTGCCGTATAGCTCCATCGGCTTTCTTATCGGCGATCCATTCCCTAACCCCCAGCTCGCACAGGCGTTCCCATGTTGCCACGTCAGCCAGCATATGCATAAGATAGAAGTCCACGTGGTCTGTCTGCAAACGGCGCAGCTCTTCATTGAAAAGTTTGTCCATGCCTTCCCTGCTCTTAATCAGATAATGGGGCAGCTTGGTTGCAATATGTACTCGCTCCCGAACACCGTTTTTCGCCAGTATTTCGCCGAGAGCAGCCTCACTGCCGGGATAGATATAGGCTGTGTCAAAGTAGTTCACACCGCCCTCAATGGCGGTCATTATCTCCCGCTCTGTCTCGGCCATATCGATGCGCCCAAGCTTCTGGGGAAAGCGCATACAGCCGAAACCAAGGACAGAAAGTTTATTTCCGTATTTATCAAGGCGATAATTCATAGCGCACCTCGCAATAAATTGTATAAAATAATTTTACTAAGCCTACGCAAGCGTGTCAATACGCATTTCACCATTGCCACCAAAGCGTATGGCATGTTAAAATACCATTGACCACATCATGGAGGTTGCCGCTATGCTTATTTATTTTTTCGGAGACTCAAACACCTACGGTTTTGATCCCCGCTCCTATCTGGGAGGACGCTACCCCGCCGAGCATCGCTGGGTGGATATTTTCGCAAAAGCCACAGGCTGCGAGGTGATAAACGCAGGAGAAAACGGGCGCAAAGTCCCCCGCTCCCCTATTGAATATCCCTCCGTTCCCACCGATGCAGACATATTCGCCGTAATGCTGGGCACCAACGACCTGCTGCACAGCTTCAAGGCATCGGAAGTCGCGGCACGCATGGATACATTTCTTATGCAGCTCGGCATTGCCCGCGAGAAGCTTCTGCTTATTGCGCCGCCTCCCATGTGCGACGGTGATTTCGTTGCGGACAAGGGGGCTATTTCTGAATCCCTTGCGCTTGCAAAGGATTATTCCGCTCTTGCCGATAGGCTTGGTGTACATTTCGCCGATTCCGGACAGTGGAATATTGACCTGACCTATGACGGTGTGCATTTCTCCGAATCCGGTCACGCAGCATTCGCCGAAGGCATTGGAAAGTTCTTTACAAAATCGATTTTTAATTGTACTATATAAGAAAGACAATAATGTCTAAAATAAACGGAGGTATTTATCATGGAAAGAGTATACGAGTTTCTTAAGAACGCAGGCACCTATTATCTGGCAACCGTAGAGGGCGACCAGCCCCGCGTACGTCCTTTCGGCACCGCTCTCATCTTCGAGGGCAAGCTGTACATCCAGACCGGCAAGGTAAAGCCCTGCTCCAAGCAGCTGGCTGCCAACCCCAAGGCTGAGATCTGC
>JAFXFT010000222.1 GCA_017513385.1 Oscillospiraceae bacterium
TGGAAAGCGCCATGAATATGTTAAGGGGCGAATATGCGCGGTTTTTGCCCTCGGTGGCGCTCAGGTACTCCTGTATGCTTGCCTCAAAGAAGTCGTCAAGCCCCTCGCGGTAGCCCTCATACTGGTCACGCTGGGCGCGCTTGGCAGACCGCCATGCATCGTAGACCTTATCAAAGCCGTCGGGATCGTAATTTTCCTCGGTGAAATAGTCCATCTCGTTGGGATATGGCGCCATCTCGGGATATTCCGCCTCGGCAAGGCAGTAAGCTGCAGGGACGGACTCCTTTATCTCGTCTTTCACATCCGCTTCGTCTTTTTCCCCAACTTCCGCAGAAGAAAGCGGAACATTATCCTTCATAGCCTCATCTTCCTTTTTCTCGATTTTTGCGCAGCCTGCTGAAAAGGCACAGGCAAGTGCAAGGACAAGAGCAACTATACGCTTCATGTGAGTACCTCCTTTGGGGTTATGTTTATTAGACGATGGTTTTTGTAATTTTGTTCCATATGCAGGCAAATTTGGCGGCAGGGGCACGCCCCTGCCCTACTGTATAGATTTCACTTCGTACGCGAATGTAGGGCTGAGGCTTAATCCTCCCCTCAATGGGAAGATTAAGCCTCAGCCGCACTTTTACGCAAAGACCGCACCGACATTAAGCCGGTGCGGTCAAATTGTTTATCTTTCTTCCAGAGGAGTATAGGGCACTTTCTTGCCTACGCTGCGGTATGCGGGGCGCATGATGCGGTTGCGGGGATTATTTATCTCCTCTATTCTGTGGGCGCACCAGCCGACCATTCTTGCGGTGGCGAACAGGGGTGTGAACAGCTCCTCGGGGATACCCAGCATATCGTAAACGAAGCCGGAATACATATCCACGTTGGCGCAAATGACCTTGTCGTTGTCCTTTTCGGAGAAGAACACGCTGGGAGACAGGCGCTCAACGGTCTCGATGAGCTCCAATTCGTCAAGACGGCCCTTCATTTCCGCTACTGTGCGGGCAAAGCGGCGCAGGATAACTGCGCGGGGGTCGGAGAGGGTATAGACCGCGTGACCCATACCGTAGATGAGTCCGCTGCCGTCGCCTGCATCACCGCGAAGAATGCGGCGCAGCTCGCGCTTGATTTCGTCCTCGTCCTTCCAGTCCTTTACGTCCTCCTTGATATGGGAGAACATATTGGTGACCTGAATATTGGCGCCGCCATGGCGGGGGCCTTTCAGCGAACCGACAGCCGCCGCGATTGCGGAATACATATCAGTGCCGGAGGAGGTTACCGCGCGGCAGGTGAAGGCGGAGTTGTTACCGCCGCCGTGCTCGGCATGGAGCACAAGGCAGAGGTCGAGAAGCTTGGCTTCTTCCTTGGTAAAGGAATTATCGCGGCGAATGGAGTGGAGGAAGTTTTCCGCGATACCCATATCGGGCTGGGAATGGTGGAGATACAGACCCTCGCGGTCATAATAATGGCGCTTTACCGCATAGGCATGAGCCACTATCATAGGCGCGCGGGCAACAAGGCGGGTCGCCTTGAAAAGCTCGGACTCAAGGCTCTTGTCCTCGGGCTCGGAATCGTAGGAATACAGCGCCAGCACCGAGCGGGCAAGCTTATTCATTATGTCAGGGCTGGGGGCGCGGAGGATCATATCCTCGGAGAAGCCTCGGGGCAGCTCGCTCCATTTATTAAGCAGTTCCTTAAAATCCGCCAGCTGCTGTGCATCGGGCAGCTGACCGAAGAGGATAAGGTATGCCGTTTCCTCAAATCCGAAGCGGTCTTCGGCAAGGAAACCGTCGATAAGGTCATTGATGTCGATGCCTCTATAGTAAAGGTGACCTTCCTGAGGAATACGCTCGCCGTCATCGCCCATGGTATAACCCTGTACGTTACCTATTTTGGTAACGCCGACCAGAACGCCGGTACCGTCCGAATTTCGCAGACCGCGCTTTATGCGCTCGGATTCGTAGTATTTAGGTTCAACGTAGCTGTTCTTTTCATATTCCGCAGCGTGAGTTTCCATAAAGCTCTTGGTTGTAACAACCAGAGCGTCCTCGCCCATAGTCGTGTATGCCATTGAAGTCACCCTTTCTTTACGTGTGGGTTTTACGATACAGTATTTTGCAGCAAAAGTCAAGGCTCATTGCAAATTTAATCGGTTTTTCGGCAGATATGCCGCTTTTCTCGACCTTTTTTGCAATGAGCCTTGTGAAAATCTTTTATTCCTCAGGTGTTCTTATCCGTCACATGGAACTCCTTGAGGTTGCCGCTTTTCTCGCTGCGCTTGCTGAGTTCGGCCTTGACCTCGTCAAGAGTGATGTCCGAGGCGGCCATGAGCACCATGATGTGATAGAAAAGGTCGGCTATCTCATAAACGGTTTCGCCGTTATCGCCGTTCTTTGCGGCGATGATGGTCTCGGCGCATTCCTCGCCCACCTTTTTAAGTATCTTGTCCAGTCCCTTATCGAAAAGATAGCGGGTATAAGAACCCTCGCTGGGGTTCTCCTTGCGGTCTATGACAGTGGCGTAAAGAGCCTCAAATGCGTCCATGATTCAATCCTCCATTTCTATTTTGCGGAAAAAGCAGCTGCGCTCGCCGGTATGGCAGGTAGGCCCGTCGGGGCGGCAGACGTAAAGCAGGGTATCGGTATCGCAATCGGTGCGCACCTCCACTACGTGCAGGAAATTGCCGGAAGTCTCGCCCTTGTTCCAGAGTTCATTTCTGCTGCGGCTCCAGAACCATGCGGTCTTGGTTTTCAGCGTAAGCTGCACGGCCTCGAGATTTGTGAAGCCCAGCATGAGCACGTCCTTGGTTTCCTCGTCCTGTATGATAACGGGGATAAGCTCGGATTTTTTGAAAAGATCCCTAAGTTCCATACTTCACCTCACGGGGATATTTTTATCGCGCAGATAGTCCTTGACCTGACTGATACTCAGTTCACCGTAATGGAACAGGCTTGCTGCCAGCGCCGCATCGGCATTGGCTTCGGTAAAGGCTTCGGCGAAGTGCTCAAGGCTGCCGCAGCCGCCACTGGCGATAACGGGAATGTTCACCGCCTCGGTGACCGCCTTGGTCATTTCAAGGTCGAAGCCCGCCTTGGTTCCGTCGGCGTCCATGGAGGTGAGCAGTATCTCGCCTGCGCCAAGGCTTTCGGCCTTCTTTGCCCATTCGACTACGTCAAGACCCGTCCACACGCGGCCGCCGTTTATTACGACCTCGAAGCCGCCGTCCTCACGGCGCTTGCCGTCGATGGCGACCACTACGCACTGGCTGCCGAATTTCTCGGCGGCGCGGGAAATAAGCTCGGGGTCGCGCACTGCGGCGGAGTTGACGGATATTTTATCCGCGCCTGCGCGCAGAAGCTCCGTGAAATCGTCGACGCTGCGAATACCGCCGCCTACTGCCAGCGGCACGAACACCCGCTCAGCGGTGCGGCGCAGCATATCCACCACGGTCTTGCGGCCCTCATGGGTGGCGGTTATATCCAGAAACACTATTTCGTCAGCGCCCATGGCACTGTAATGGGCGGCAAGCTCCACAGGGTCGCCTGCATCACGCAGACCCACGAAGTTTACACCCTTGACAACCCTGCCGTCCTTAACGTCAAGGCAGGGAATAATTCTCTTTGCAAGCATAAGGCTGCTCCTTTCTCGGTGCAGCGCACAAAATCTTTTATTCAGACTTCGACTACACCTCATCCACCGCTTACGCGGTCCCCCTTCCCCTCGAGGGGAAGGATATTTTTACTTCCCGGCTAATTTTACGGCTTCGGAGAGGTCGATTGCACCGGCATAAAATGCCTTGCCGATGATAGCGCCTGCAGCGCCGCATTCCTTGATAGCGGCAATGTCCTCAATGCCGGAAACGCCGCCGCTGGCGACTATGCCGCAGCCGATACCGGCGCAAAGTCGCTTCAGCTCGGCAATGGGAGGACCGGCAAGAGTACCGTCGCGGGAAATGTCGGTAAAGATAATTGTGCCTGCGCCCAGCGCTGCCATTTTTTCGGCAAACTCATATGCGTCAACGCCGCTGTCCTCCACCCAGCCGTGGGTGCGGACACGTCCGTCGAGGGCATCAATGCCAACGGCGATGCGCTCCGAACCGAAGCGCGCCACGGCGGCGGCAACAAAGTCGGGGGCGGTAACGGCGGCAGAGCCGATTATCATGCGCCATACGCCCAGCTTGTCCATTTCCTCAAGGTCAGCCATGGAGCGCAGACCGCCGCCAAGCTCTACCTTAAGCCCGGAGTTTTCGCAGAGGCTGCGCACGATGGGCGCGTTCTTGCGTTCGCCGGACTTGGCACCGTCAAGGTCAACAACGTGCATTATTTCCGCGCCCGCCGCCTTGAATATGGCAGCGACCGCCAGCGGATCCTCCGCCACCTGATGAACGGTGTCGAAGTCACCCTTATAAAGCCGCACGCAGCGGCCGTCTTTCAAATCTATTGCAGGAAGAATATACATCAATCTGTCAGCTCCCAAAAGTTTTTCAGCATCTGCAGGCCCGTTTCGCCGCTCTTTTCCGGATGGAACTGAGCGCCGTAAACGTAATCGCGCCACACCAGCGCGGTGACCTCGGTGCCGTAATCGGTGCTCGCGGCAAGGTGCTCCCGCTCCTTTACGTGTCCGCAGAAGCTATGGACAAAGTAGACGTAAGCTCCGTCCTCAAGTCCCCGCAGCATGGGGCAGTCGTTTTTGAAGCTGAGAGCGTTCCAGCCGATGGCAGGCAGCTTCAGCGGGGTATCTATTTTATCCACATAGCCGGGGATAAGGCCAAGACCCTCGCGGTGCTCCAGCTCCTCGCCGGAATCGAAGAGCATCTGCATACCGAGGCAGATGCCCAGCAGGGGCTTTTTCTCCGCCTGCTGTCTTATGAAATCCGTAAGTCCTGCCGCCTCAAGGCTGTCCATAGCATATGGGAACGCTCCCACGCCGGGCAGGATAAGGCGGGAGCAGTCCTCAAGGACGGACTTCTCCCTGCTGATAACGCTGTCTATACCCAGATATTTCAGCGCATTGGCAACGCTCATCAGGTTGCCAGCGCCGTAATCGATTATACCTATGCGGTTTGTCATACCAACACACCCTTTGTGGAAACAACTGCGTTGCCCTCAACGCGGAGGGCTTCCTTCATGGCCAGACCCATGGACTTGAACAGCGCCTCGGTAATGTGGTGGGCATTGCTGCCGTACTCACAGCGCTGATGGAGGGTTATGCCCGCATTGAACGCCAGCGCGCGCATAAATTCCTCGGTAAGGCAGGAATCGTACTCGCCGATTATCTCCTGAGGCATGGGGGCATTGAAAACGTGGAATTCTCTGCCGCTGAAATCCAGCGCGGTGAAGCACAGTGCTTCGTCCATGGGAACGTACTTATGGGCAAAGCGCACTATGCCCTTCTTATCGCCGTAGGCTGCCTTGATGGCCTGTCCGATGGCGATGCCGGTATCCTCAACGGTGTGGTGTCCGTCCACCTCAAGGTCTCCGCGCACCTTCAGCACGGCACCGAAGCCCGCATAGAAGAACAGGGCGGTGAGCATATGGTCGAAGAAGCCAATGCCGGTGTCAACGCTGACCTCGCCGCCGTCAAGGCAGAGGGTCAGTTCAATATCGGTTTCCTTGGTCTTGCGGCTTATTTTAGCTTCGCGCATTTTCAGCGCCTCCTTATTTTTCAAATCGTACCTTTATGGAATTGGCGTGGGCGGTGAGTCCCTCAGACTCGGCGAAGAGGATTATATCCTCATGTATGGCCTCAAGCGCGTTCCGCTTATAGTTGATAAGGCTTGTTTTCTTCAGGAAGCTGTCCACGGAAAGGGGGGAGAAAAATCTCGCGGTTCCGGAAGTGGGCAGCACGTGGGAGGGGCCTGCCATATAGTCGCCCAGAGGCTCGGGAGAATTTTCGCCAACGAAAATTGCGCCTGCGTTCTTTATAAGGGGCAGCAGCTCCTCGGGCTTGGCGGTGAGTATCTCAAGATGCTCGGGAGCAACGTCGTTTGCCATCTGCACGGCGGCTGCCATATCCTCGCAGATGATTATTGCACCGTAGTCGCGCAGGGAGCTTTCGATAGTTTCCGAGCGCTCAAGGTAATCCGTCTGCCGCTTCAGCTCGGCAGCGACAGCCTCGGCAGTTTTTTCGGAGTCAGTGACCAGTACGGCTGCGGCGAGGGGATCATGCTCCGCCTGAGAGAGCATATCAGCGGCAGCGTAAACGGGGTTTGCGCTTTCGTCGGCAATAACCAGCACCTCGGAGGGGCCTGCCACCATGTCTATATCCAGCTCACCGAATGCCAGCCGCTTGGCGGCGGCAACATATGCGTTGCCCGGGCCTACCAGCTTGTCCACGCGGGGAATGAAGCCCGCGCCGTAGGTAAGGGCCGCGACCGCCTGCGCACCGCCGACGGCGATGACGCGGTCAACGCCTGCGATAAGGGCAGCGGCCATAACGGCATCGTTCAGGTTCTTTGTGGGAGGGGTGACCATGATTATCTCCTCCACACCGGCTACTCTTGCCGGAACGGCGTTCATAAGAACGGAGGAGGGATAAGCGGCAGCACCGCCGGGTACATAGATACCCACGCGGGTAAGTCCGCGGACTATCTGTCCGAGAGTTCCCGCTTCGGTTTCCCATATCTTTGTTTTGGGCAGAAGCTGTTCCTGGTAAGCGCGGATATTCTCCGCGGAGCGCTTCATGGCTGCAACCAGCTTGGGATCGCAGCGTTCCATTGCCGCCTCCAGTTCCTCCCTGCCTATTTCGCGGGGAGCTGCACCGTCCAGCTGCAGAGAATACTTCTCTACGGCAGCGTAGCCGTTTTCGCGCACATCAGCCATAATGTCGGCGGCTATTTTGTTTATCTTCTCATTCACCGCGCCTTTTCTGCGGCGAAGAGCTTCTGCTATATCGTTTTCAGCGCCGGACTTGGCGCGGAATATTTCAATCATTGCATCGCACCTCTGCATCGCTCTATAAATTCAAGTATCTCGGTTCTGTGTAGCTTCATTGCCGCCGTATTGACGATAAGGCGGGCGGAAAGCTGGCAGATGGTTTCTATGACTTCAAGACCGTTGGCAGCCAATGTGCTGCCGGTTTCCACGATATCCACGATGGCGTCAGAAAGGCCAAGAAGCGGGGCCAGCTCCACGCTGCCCTCTATCTTGATGACGGAAACGTCCATGCCCTTGGAAAGGAAATAATCGTGGGCGACCTTGGGGTACTTGCTGGCTATGCGCTTGGTTTCGTAGCCTGCGTAAAAATCCTTGTCCTTGGGTGCTGCCAGCGCGAAGCGGCATTTGCCGAAGCCAAGATCCAGCACCTCATAGAAATCGTGGCTGTGCTCCATTATGGTGTCGCGACCCACAATACCCATGGCGCAGACGCCGTGCTCAACGTAGGTAATAACGTCGGGTGCTTTCGCAAGCACGCCGGAAAAGGGTGTGCCGGGAATGGGATGGATAAGGCGGCGACCGGGGTTCTTCAATTCCGAGCAGTCATAGCCGGCGCGTTCAAAGAGTGCAA
>JAFXFT010000223.1 GCA_017513385.1 Oscillospiraceae bacterium
AGATCCATGATGTTGCCCACATACTCGACGGGGGACATTATGGAGGTCTTTACGAAAGGCTCGGCAGCCCACTCAATAACGGCTGGGTCGGGGTAATTGAGGGGATTATCTATCATTACGACCTCGCCGTCGGTCCTGGCGACCTTATAGATAACGCTGGGCGCGGTGGTGATAAGGTCGAGATTGAACTCACGTTCAAGGCGCTCCTGAATTATCTCCATGTGGAGCAGCCCGAGGAAGCCGCAGCGGAAGCCGAAGCCGAGAGCAGCGGAGGATTCGGGCTCGAAGGAGAGCGCCGCATCATTGAGCTTGAGCTTATCGAGAGCGTCGCGCAGGTCGGGATAGCGTGCGCCGTCGGCGGGGTAGATACCGGAATAAACCATAGGCTGGGCAGGACGATAACCGGGCAGGGGTTCTGCAGCGGGATTATCGTTGCCGGTAACAGTGTCGCCGGGCTGAGTGTCGGATACGTTCTTTATGCTTGCGGTGAAGTAGCCAACGTCGCCGGCGGCGAGCTCATTGCAGGGCTCCATGCCGACAGGACGCAGGTGGCCGACCTCGACTACCTTGTAAACCGCGCCGGAGGCCATCATCTTTACGTCCATGCCGGTGCGGATAGTGCCGTCCTTTACGCGCAGGTAGACGATAACGCCAACGAAGCTGTCATACTGGCTGTCGAAGATGAGCGCCTTGAGAGGAGCCTTGGGATCACCCTTGGGTGCGGGCACGTTCTTGACTACGTCCTCCAGCACGTCCTCAATATTGATACCCAGCTTGGCGGAAATCTCGGGAGCGTCAAGGGCAGGGATACCGATAATGTCCTCAATTTCGTGCTTTACCTTTTCGGGGTCAGCGCCGGGCAGGTCGATTTTGTTGATAACGGGCAGTATTTCAAGGTCGTTGTCCAGCGCAAGATATGCGTTGGCGAGAGTCTGTGCCTCGGTGCCCTGACGGGCATCTACAACCAGTACTGCACCCTCGCAGGCTGCCAGACTGCGGGAAACCTCGTAGTTGAAGTCAACGTGACCGGGAGTGTCGATGAGGTTGAGAGTGTAAAACTCACCGTCGTTGGCTTGGTAGCTCAGACCTACGGCACGGGCCTTTATGGTAATTCCGCGCTCGCGCTCCAACTCCATGTTGTCAAGGAGCTGATTTTCCATAAGGCGGGGATCGACGGCGTTGCACTTTTCCAGCAGACGGTCTGCCAGCGTGCTCTTGCCGTGGTCAATATGCGCGATAATGGAGAAGTTTCTTATTTTAGACTGTTCTATCATCGTGTTGTTACCTCATTTATCGAAAAGCATGGAAAGTTCTTCTTCGGTGCGACGACGCAGCGCCTCGGGGAGAGTAAAGCCCGCCTTGGACAATGCCTTGGAAAGCTGAGCGCGGCGCAGAGAAATAAGCGCGCTTATCAGCTCGGTGTGAACATTGCTGTCGGCGGAATCTGTTTCGGTAAGGCTGTAGAGCATGGCAGAAATGAGAGAACCCATCCGATCCTTGTCCTGCTCGTTTTCCAAAGAGAAAGCGGCCTGCGCAAGTTCTGTGGCGCCTTCGAAAAACAGCTTGCCACCGGTTACCTGTTCCTGGCTGAATGACAATTTAGGGCGATACGCGCTGCGCCCGAGAATGTAGTCGGCGGAGACTCCATAATACTCGCATGCCTGTGCAAGAAAAACAAGACCGGGCTCGCGAACACCCTTTTCATAGTGGGATAGCAGCGCCTGCGATATGCCCAGAGCAGCAGCGGCCTCGCGCTGGCTTACGCCCTTTTCGCGGCGCAGGCGGGACAATATTTCGTTGAAGCGTTCAGCCAAGAAACTCACCTGCTTTTCTGAAAATAATACCATTTGTAATAAATTATTATAATTGAACACAGGCGATTTGTAAAGAGGTGAGAGAGGAAAACACTTTTCAAGCGGGAGTTGAAATGCGAGAAAAATATGCTAATATAATTGTAGATTTTCATATGTGGGAGTGTAAGCTATGAAAGAGTTTGAAAAATACAAAGCCGAGGCTGAAGAAAGATGGGGAGAAACCGCTGCGTATAAGGAGCACGCGGAGAAAACGAAGAACTATTCCAGGGAAAAATGGGATGGTCTTGCTGCTGAAATGGACGATATTTTTGCGGAGTTCGCGGCGTGCATGAAAAATGGCGGCGACGCGCTCTGCCTTGTAGAAAAGCTGCAGAAGCATATTTCCGAAAATTATTATACCTGCACCAATGAAATTCTTGCGGGTCTTGGGAAGATGTATGCGGCCGATGAACGGTTCAAAAATAACATTGATAAGCACGGCGAAGGCGCTGCGGAGTTTGCGAGCAGAGCTATCGCGGCTTATTGTGCCAAGTGAACAGCAACACCCTCCGTTTGTTTAACGGAGGGTGTATTGTTATGTTCAGTTATGCTTCCATCGCGGCGGCGATGTCGTCCTCGCAGCTTTTCATAGCCTCGAGGGTGTCGCCCAGCAGGCGGTCAAGTTCCCAACCGAGGTGCTCTGCACCCTGAGAGATGATGTCGCGGGAGCAGCCGGCGGCGAACTTCTTGTCTTTGTATTTCTTCTTGAGACTGGAAAGTTCCATGTCCTTGCAGCTCTTGGAGGGACGCATGCGAGCCGCCGCACCGATAAGACCGGTGAGCTCATCGCAGGCGAAGAGCACCTTTTCCATTTCGTGCACGAGCTCAACGTTGCTGCATATGCCGTAGCCGTGGGAGCATACGGCGTGGATAAATTCATCGCTGCAGCCACCATCGCGGAGCATCTCAGGAGCCTTCTGGCAATGCTCATCGGGATAAAGCTCATAATCTATATCATGGAGCAGACCTACGGTTGCCCAGAAATCAGCGTCCTCGCCGTAGCCAAGCTGAGCGGCGAACCAACGCATTACACCCTCCACGGTGTAGGCATGCTGGAGGTGGAAGGGCTCGGTGTTATATTTCTTGAGAAGCGCCAGCGCATCGGCGCGGTTGATGGTTTCTTTCATGGAAACTCTCCTTTGAATGTTCTATAAATCAATTGTATACCCGCGGCGGTGTAATTTCCAGCTTTTTTATTGCGAAATGGCGGATATACTGATATGATTATAAAAAACATTTCAGGAGGACATATTATGCGAAGAGTTACACTTGGAAGAACCGGCCTCAACGTAAATGCCAACGGTTTCGGCGCACTGCCCGTGCAGCGCGTAAGCGTCAGCGAGGCAGTTTACCTTTTGCAGAAGGCCTTTTATAACGGCGTTGATTTCTTTGATACCGCCCGTTACTATACCGATAGTGAGGTGAAGCTGGGCGCTGCCTTTGAGCATATCCGCGATCGCATC
>JAFXFT010000224.1 GCA_017513385.1 Oscillospiraceae bacterium
AGCGGAAAACCGCTTTCTTTCACGTATGCTGCCGAAGATTTTTCCGTAGGCGACCACATTCAAATAAGATATAACGAAGGCTTTATAGAAAAGCCTACATCCATTGCCCACTTGGGCCAAATTTTTGCGCTAACAGATAGTCACGCCAATGGTGAAACTACAGTAATACGCGACAACAACGAAACCCCTGTCTTTAGTTTTGTACTCCCTCCCGAATGGAATTGTTCACAAAGTTTTGACGAAAACAACACAACGACCTTGCACATAAGCCGCAAAGATGAAAATCGCTCGACCAATCCATTTGAGATCGTTATTGCTCACTTCTCCGAGGAGGGTATATACAGCCGTATAGACGATGACGCAAATCAGGAAATAAGCGACGTTACCCTTATGAGCGGTCTGTGCGCAAAGCTATGTTCTTACCCCAACCGCCATGAACCAATAGAATTCTTCCTTGAGACAGACATTTCTTTTTATGATACCACCTCGGTCGAGCCGCCGTATTCCGTTATAATATCGGTTTCATGTCCCCTCGCTTATTGGGAGACCGGATACAAGGATATGATATATGCATTTCTTAATAGCATAGCTTTGCTGAATTGACTAACACCCCGCAGTTGTCTGCGGGGTGTTGCTTATGCGTCAAGCAGCATTTTTTCTCTGCTTTGGCAGGTGAAGAGGATTATCTGCCGCTCCTTGGAAAGCTCTTTGAGCAGCTCAAGGGCTGCCTTGGCGCGCTTATCGTCGAAGCCCAGAAGTGCGTCGTCAAGGATAATGGGGCAGCTTTCCTCCTCAGACAGCGCCAGCAGGCATATGGCAAGGCGCACGGCGAGATAAAGCTGAGCCGACGTGCCGGTGCTGAGATATTCCGCGCCGTGCTCCGCCTCGCCCGTACGGGCAGCGGTGAAGTTGAACTCACGGTCGAAGCTGACCATGTCATAAGCTCCGTCGGTCATGGCTGTCATGAGCTTTCCCGCAAGGCTGCCGACTATAGGCGAAAATCTCTGCTGCAGCTCGGTGTTGGCCTCGTCCAGCACCGACATTGCAAGAGTCAGCGCCTCATATTCCTCCTCGTTGGCCTCATGGGCGGCACGGAGGTTTTCCAGCTCCGTTGCGATTACCAGCGGGTCGCCAAGGTGACGCAGCTCGCCCTCGGAAAGGGCCAGCGCTCGCTCCGTTTCTGCGGCGCGGAGACGGGCAGAGTCCAGCGCAGACTTAATCATCTCCCGGTCGCCATCGGGTGTGGGCAGATTTTCCATGCCCTCCGGCAGTTCCGGCAATTCTCCGAGACTTTCCACCAGTCGGACAGCGGCGGCATAATCCGCTTCCGCACGCTGCAGACGTGCCAGCAATTCGGCTTTCCCATCGATTCCAAGGATAATGTCGCTATTCAGGTCAACGCCCAACGCCGTGATTGCCGCGTTGAGTCTTTGCGCTGCGGCATCTTCTTTCTCAGCCGCAGCCTCTACCGACCCCTGTGCAGGAGCAAGGCCGTCTGCTATTTTTTCGGCGGTCTCAAGCTTTGTTCTCGCCTGCTCACGTCGCTCCATCAGCTCCTCCCGCTCTTTTATGCGGCTCTCGGCACGCTCCGGAATAGTTTCACCGCCTATTGCGGCAAGGGCAGCCGTCAGTGCTTTCTGAGCTTCATTAAGCTTATTCTCCGCGTCACGGGCAATATTTTCGTAAACCGCCAGTTCCGCCCGGTTGGATTCACCGGTTTCGGCAGCAGCATTCCTTTTAACCACACAGGCAATCATCAACGCCACACCGACCACAAGCATTGCCGCTGCAACCGCAATAACCTCCGGTTTTTTCGCTATAGTAAAATACACTGCCGCGCCGGCAACACCAAGCACCAAAAGTATTATTGCAATAATTTCGACAGCGCCGGGCAGTTTTCTCGCCACGGTCTTTTCCCCTCGCATCTCGCTGAAGTGCTCAAGCTCGTTCTTCGCCTGCTTCGCAGCTGTGCGGGCATTTTCATATTCATACATAGCCTTGCGTGCGGTGGATATTCCCTCCGGAGTGACACCCATGGCATCATGCTGAGCCTGCAGGAATTCACTTTCTGCCTTCCTGCAATTTTCCTTTGCCTCATTATGGCGCTTCGTGCTCTCGCCTACGGCTTTCATATCTGCTGCAGCCTCTTTATATTCGCCGACAGCAGCACGCGCCTCATTTAGCTTTTCAGCCGTAATGCCGTCCGCCTCTGTCTTGAGCTTTTCAAACTCGGAGGCCGCCGCGTCTTTGGCGGCTTTGGCTGCGGCAATTTTATCATATTCCGCCTTCAGCTTTGCTGCATCATGAAGCCGCAGGGAGTTTTCAAGTTCCTCAATGCGCTCTGTCAGTTCCGTACGTCTGGCATAAATACTGCCAAGGCGGCTGTTTTCTTCCTCAATGGCGGCAAGTGCCGCTTTCTTCTCGCTTATCTCTCCCTCAAGCTGAGCGGCACGTCCCACACGGGCATTGTGCTTGCGCTTGACTCTCCAGTTATGCAGCGCAGCGCGGGCGGTGGAATAGGACTCATCCTCCTCGCTGCCTGTGGTTATAAGGGCAGAAATGCGTTTTTCCAGCTCTGCGTCCTTATCCACGGCAAGAGAGCCGGCGGAAATAAATGCACTGCGGCGGAAAACGGATTCCGGCACGCCGAGAATCACCTCGCCCGGCGCTTTTCCACAGAGCTCCGGCACTTTCTGTGCAGTTTCACTGACCTTGGCATTGCAGTTGCCCATAGTCTTACCTGCTGCGCCGCTGCGGGAAAGGGTAACGTTTCCGCCCCGCCATTCAATGTGCATAGTTCCTGTCATGGGATAATTTCCCCAGGGCAGGAATTTCTTTTTATCGGGCAGCAAACCTGCCCGCTCTCGCTGAGAGGTATTTATTCCATAGAGCATGGTGCGTATAAAACCGCACCACGTGGATTTTCCCGCTTCGTTAGGGGCTTCGATGATATTCAGCCCCGGCTCCAGCTCCATATGGGCATTTTCCAGCCCACCGAAGGAGGCGTCCATGCTTTTAATTATCATCTTACCCCTCCTCCCTGTTTTCCAGCGCCGCAAGTCCGTAGCTGCCGGCCTTTATTACGCGGCGGCGCTCATCATCGGTCTGCGCAGCATCATAAAGGGCTTTCATTCTGCGCAGGAATCCGCCCTTGAGGGTGTTTTCCCCCACAGCTGCCCACAGCTCAACTTTGGGGCGGCTCTCGTCGCGAACCTCAAGATGGCAGCACAGCCCTCCCAGCGCCCCTTCCAGTGCGGCGGTATCGGGCGTTTCTTCATGCTCGCCGCAGAGTATCACGCGGTATATATCCCTTCCGCAATCCTCAGGCATTGCCTGTCGCACCGCATCGGCCACATCATCCGCATCACTTATATCAACACGCAGCATCTCGTATCTTCGTCCGGACAGCGGCACGAATTTCATATCGCAGCCGCCCTTTTCAACGCTGCCGCAAAGTATTCCCTTTTCGCCGGTCTCGTCAAAGCCGCGGCCCATGGCGCAGCCGGGGTAGGCGTAAGATGTATTGCCGGCCCGCTGAACACCGCTGAATTTATGTACATGTCCCAGCGCAAGATAATCAAGACCCGATGCGGTAATGTCCTCGCGGGAAATATAGCCGTACTTGCTGTCGGGCGCGTCCACGTCGCCGTGGAGTACCATTATATTTATACCTGCGCCGTCGGCGTGAAAGTCCTCCAACAGCGGCTGGGCGCTGTCGGACATGAACGCCGAACCCCATACGGTACAGCCCAGTTCCGGCAGCTCCACCTTCTCGATTTCCGGAGATGTGAACACATGCACATTTTCCGGCAGCTGCATACGCGCCCATGGCGAATGTGCAGAGTACCAGTCATGATTACCGGGAGAGATAAAAATTTTCGCGCGAGTCTGTTCAAAGGCGCTGCAAAGAGCCTCGGCGGTTTCACCGAAGCAGCGGTCGCTGTCAAACAGGTCTCCGGAAAGCAGCAGCAGATCGGCGGACATTCGCTCCGCCTGCGCCGCAATATCTTCCAATATGCGCCGCTGCTCACGGCGCAGCATTGCTGCCTGCTCTGCGCTCAGCGAGGAAAAAGCCGAGTCAAGATGCAGGTCGGCAGCATGGACAATTTTCAGCATGGTATCACACCTTAATCGCTTATTCTCATGGCCTCGGCAGAAAGGCAGAGACCGGTTTTCGGGTCTATTTCAAATACACAGCACTCCAGCTTGCAGGCTCCCTCGGCTGCGGTGAAGCGGCTCTTTGGTTCGCCACGGAACATGGCTATAGACTGCTCGGGCTTTATTCCCAGCACGGACACGGCAGGGCCGGTCATGCCAAGATCGCTTATATATCCCGTTC
>JAFXFT010000225.1 GCA_017513385.1 Oscillospiraceae bacterium
CAGCAGAAGGTCCTTGGATTCACGCTCCATATCGGCTATTACAGGTGCCAGCAGGATCTGGGACATATTTTCGTATTTTTCACTCTTGAGTCGGTCAAAGAGCATACGCTCATGGGCGGCATGCTTATCGATGAAAATAAGCTCGCTGCCGCACTCAACTATGATAAACTCGTTAAAGCTCTCGCCAACTATTCTATAGGCGGGAACGGCATTCTCCTTGGGCTGTTCCATTTCCACCTGCTCGAATTTGGGCTGCTCGAACGCCACTTGCTCCACTACCGGTGCAGGCTCGGGAATTTTTGGTTTGGACGGTTCGGACGGCAGCCAACCTTCTTTGCGCGCGGCGGCTATCGCCTGACGCTTCGTGGGAATACCGGTTTCATGAGGAGGCGATTTTATCTCAGGAAGGGGTACTCGATGAGTTATCATCGGCCTGCGTGGCTCGGGTGCATTATACCGCACGGTGGGCTGTTTGAACACAACTTCGTCGCTATCTGCCTTATTTTCGCCGACTGTATGGATTATGGGCTTGCGCTCGGGGAGCTTTATCTCCGGTTCGGGGGCAGGCGCAGGTTTTTCCTCTTTCAGCTTTATTTCGGGGGCCTTGTTTTCGCCCTCAAGGGCTGCCTTGACGGCAATATATACAGTATCGAAAACCTTGCGCTCATTGAGGAACTTGATCTCGGTTTTTGCCGGGTGGACGTTAACGTCCACTTCGTTGAGCTTAACGTCTATGTAGAGCACGCAGGCGGGGAAACGTCCTGTAAACAGCGCGTTTTTATAGGCCTGCTCCAGCGCCGCCTGCAGCAGCGCAGACTTGATATAGCGGCCGTTTACGAAGAAGAACTGACCGCTGCGGTTACCCTTTGCATTGGCAGGCGGGCAAACAAAGCCACGCACCTTGCCGCCCTCGCCGCTGCCGTCAACGGGCAGCATATTGCGGGCATAATCGCGGCCCAGCAGAGAATAAATACAGCTTTCGGTGTTTCCGTCGCCGGGGGTGGAAAACTCCTCCGCGCCGTCCTTTATGAAGCGGATAGCCACCTCCGGATGGGACATAGCGCAGCGAATGACCACGTTGCTTACGTTCGCCGCCTCGGCAGAGTCCTTTTTCATGAATTTCAATCGGGCCGGGGTATTGTAAAACAGGCTTCGCACTATCATGGTGGTACCCTCGGGGCAGCCTACGGGCGAAATTTCCTGCACAATACCGGCCTCCAGCGTAACGGAGGTGCCCTCCGCTGCGCCCTTCTCGCGGGTCATCAGCTCCACCATGGAAACGGCGGAAATCGCCGCAAGCGCTTCGCCTCGAAAGCCAAGGGTGGCGATGGATTCAAGGCCGTATTCGTCGCGCAGCTTACTTGTTGCGTGGCGCAGGAAGGCAGTCTTTGCGTCCTCGGCGGACATTCCGCTGCCGTTATCGGTAACGCGGATATAGCTCATGCCGCCGCGCTGTATTTCAACTGTTATGGAGGTTGCGCCCGCGTCGAGAGCGTTCTCCACAAGCTCTTTCACTACCGAGCCGGGTCTTTCGACCACTTCGCCGGCAGCTATCATATCCGCCACATGGGGGGACAGGCATTTGATCTTATTCATTATCTATACTCCACAGGCATTCCTTTTACAAATTGGGGACGACACTCAATGGTTACGCAGTCACCTACGCAGCAGGACGCATCGGTAACGTCAATCAGCAAGCTGTTGGCGCCTATATCGCCTATAAGCTTCACCTTTTTGCCGTCAAGCTTAACGGCAGGTCTTGCCTCACCCTTTATAAGGCGCTTCAGGCTGCGACGGCCGTTTGCCTCACCAAGACCAACGCCGTTATACCAGCCTACGGCGACCACCGCCACCTTTGTGGATTTTCTAAGACGCACACCCTTACCTGCACCTACCACAGAACCGGCGGGCAGCCAGTCGATCTCTTCGATTTCCGCCTCTATATAGCCCACAGGCTTGAGTTCCTCCGAAGTCACACCGGGAATGCGTCCGGCAATGGCGCTTCCAACGCAGACCGCGTCCAGCTTATCAAGTTCGCATTTGAACAGGGCGTAGGAGTCCAGCGCGTGAGCCATTCCGATTTCTATGCCGCCTTCGTGGAGCTTGAGCAGAACCTTTTCAAAGCTCTCCAACTGACGGGCCGCGGCAGCCTTACCCGCTGCCGGACCGGAGAAGCGGGTGTATATTCCGCTTACCGCAAGTCCGGGCATCTGGCGGAACACGTTAGTTATCTTGTCAATTTCCGTGGGCAGAAAGCCATACTGACCCAATCCGGAATCCACTTTTATCTGCACCTCTATAACGGTACTGCGGGAAATGGCAACGCTGTTTGCTGCAATGCCCGCATCATAAGATCCGATGGTACAGGCCACATTATTATCCGCAAGGCGTCCGATTTCTTCAATGTCCACGGTGGAGCGGAGCATGAGAATATGCTCGTCCACAAAACCGCCGGCGCGAAGCTTTTCCGCATCCTCTACCTCGTACACGGCGAAGTTACTGATACCTTCGGCACGCAGCAGCGCTGCCGCCTTCAAAAGGCCAAGACCCTGAGCATCACAGCTCAGGTCTGCTATTATGGTGGCCGAGTCGGCCTTGCGCTTGATGGCGCTTATATTTTCTTTTACTATTACAGATTCAACAACAAGCTTTTTCACAGGCCGTCTCCTTGTCTTAATTCATTTTCGCGGGAAACACTTCCCTGTTTAACTATATATCATTTAATCCCCTGCGTCAAATAGGATTTACAATTCTTTGGGGTTTTTTGCGGGCAAAATCGCCTTTTGGCAACAAAATGTTGTTTTTCGACATGTGAGTAGGAGAATCGGCGCATACCTGCGACTATATTAAAGGGAAGGAATGAAATCAAGTTTGCAGGGAACAGGCCTGCCGGTTCCGTTTGTTACGATACTGACGCAGTAAAATTTACAAAAGGAATGGGCAGGCCCATTCCCTACGTTCGTTATATAGTGCCGTGAATGGCGGCAGCAAAAAATCACCCCAACCTCAAGGGTCGGGGTGATTTATGTATTTAGTTTGGCTTATTTGCCTATCCAATAAAACTTACAGACCGGAATTGGTGGGAACATCCAGACGGATAGCTGCCCAACCATCAACAGCAACAACCTTTGCGCCGGAAACGGTGATGCAACCGTTAGCATCGGTGGTGCCAAGCTTTGCGCCGGTCTCAGCGTCATAAACATCAACGTTCGCAAAAGCAGACGCAGTGTATTTGTAGGTCATGCCATCAAATGCCCACAGAGTAGCCTTAACGGTGGTACCATCAGTGCCAAGAGCAACATAGAGGGGAACAAGGCTATAGGGATCACTGGAAAGTGCAACTACAACATTGTCACCTGCAGCCACAGTAACCATATTTGCAGCGTCAGACTGGTCAAAAGCCTGGCCAAGTGCAGTGCCGTTCAGAACAATGCCGGGAATCTGGGGAACGCCCCAAACCTGAGTAACCATGAACATATTGTACATGTTTTCGGTACCAGCAACAAAGCCAGCCTCACCGTCAGCGTAATACTTGGCATGGGCAGCTCTAATGAGAGCCTCGGCAGTCATATCTGCGGTAACCTCAACAGGTGCAGCAGTAAGAACGAGCTTGCCGTCAACGCTGACGGAAACATAAGCTACGTTGGTGGGAACTTCGGGCTCGGCGGGAGTCTCGGGCTCTGCGGGAGTCTCGGGCTCAGCAGGAACTTCGGGTTCAGCAGGAACTTCGGGCTCAGCGGGAGTCTCGGGTTCTGCAGGAACTTCGGGCTCGGCAGGAGTCTCGGGTTCTGCAGGAACTTCGGGCTCAGCAGGAGTCTCGGGAGCTACAACGGGAGCGTCTGCATCAACCTTAACGATGGAGGTGATGTGGGGGTTGGGGCCTTCGTACCAGTACAGGAAGCCGGTAACATCAACAACATCGCCTGCAACGAGAGTGCCAACGGTGGTGTAAACGTCGGTATCGGGACCGGTGAGGTAAACTTCTACGCAGAAGCTGTAGGAAGCGCCGCCGTAGCCGAGGGTGACATAGATGTCATCGCCGGGCTCGCCGTTCTTGTACTCAACAGCTTCAACAGTCATGCCCTTGAAGGCAACAACTTCGTTCTGATGTGCGATGAGCTCGTCAGTGCCGAGCCATGCGGTAGCGTCAACGGGAGCTGCAACGTAGTTGCCATCGATGAACTCAAAGGTAGCGTCCATGATCTCAACTTCGCCTGCCCACTCGCCCTTATAGCCGGTTACGCGGATAGCGGTACCGGGGGTGAGCTTAGCTGCATCCTCTTCGGAGCAAGCCATTTCATACAGGAAGTAAGCGCCGTCTTCGTCCTGAGCGTAAACGGTGATCTTGTTATCCCACCAGGACTGGTGACCCTGTACGTATGCCTCGATGACTACCTGGCTGTCCATGGGAGCAGCAATGTACTCAGCGTAGGTCATAACAGCGGGGCCTGCGGGCTGCTCGGGAGTCTCGGCAGGCTGCTCGGGGGTGGGAGTTGCCTCGGGAGTAGCTTCAGGAGTTGCTTCAGGAGTGGGAGTGGCAACAGGAGTGTTGTCAGGGGTGCTGGGAGTCTCGGCCTGGCCGCAAGCTGCGAAGCTGAATGCCATGACGAGAACCAGAAGAAGTGCGATATACTTTTTCATACTCGTGTCTCCTTTTCTTTCTTGTTAGATACCTTTTGGTACCCTATACAGTGCATATTATACTACTTATTTCAAGAAAATCAATTGTTTATTAATTATTTGGGTATTGATTTTTTTATACCCTGCCTTGGTCTTTTTTCTTTTTTATAACTCCTGCAACAAAGTAAATGATTATCAGCACCCACGCTGCGGCCAGTGCAGAAAGCAGTGCAACGGCAGTAGCGGGCAGCGGGCCAAGCTCCTCCTTGCCCATACCACCGCCACCGCTGAGCTGGTCAAGGCGGTACAGTGACTCGGTATCGGCATAGAGCTTTTCAAAATATGCATCGTCCACGTTCTCCTTGCGGCGCATGGACTTGGTAACGCTTTCAATCATATGTCCCGCAGCGTCGCGGAGAGAGGCTGAGCCGTTGAAAACAGGGGTAACGAAGGTCTTATCCGTGTTATCCATAAGCAGCTTGGAGGCCTGAATCTTTATATCGTAATACAGGTCATTATCCTCGCCGATGCGGGAGATGTAATCCACATACTCCGCACTTTCCTGCGCCTTGGTGGTAACGGGAACGTAGCCCTCGGTCTGGGAGTAGGCGATCTGCACCTCATTGGTGATCAGATACTGGGTGAATATCCAGGACGCCATAACTTCCTGAGGGTCTTCCTTATTGAACACACAAACGGAGGGACCCTGAGAAATCATCTGGGGATTTTCGGTATCGAACTGAGGAATAGGCATGATAACAGTTTCAAACTGCACCAGCTTATCCGCGCTGATGTCGATATTGGGCGCCTCGCAGCCCATCCATGTAGCACCTGCGGTGGAGTCGATGGCAAAGATGCACTGACCTGCGTTAAGGAAGTTTGCGGGATAGCTGGAGATTTTGAAGGTGGAGAACGCACCTGTTCCTGCGTGAACAGCGATGTTTTCAAGCAACGCTCTTGTAGTATCGTTGAAAATGAGAATATCGCCTGCCTTGGTGGAATACCCTGCCTCCTGCTGCTTGAGCATCTGGATCATCATATTGTCCGTAGACTTATAGATGAAGGGTATCATTACCTTCTGTCCGTTTACAAGATAGTTACCCTCGGCATCCTTTGCAGTGGCAGCCTCGGCAACCTCCCATACGAAATCCCATGTGAGCTTTTCGGGTATGGTGTAGCCCAGCTTTTCCACATAGGTCTTGTTGATATAGCAGGCCTCGGTGGAGCGCATATAGGGCAGGGCGTAATAGTGTCCGTCGAATGAGCATTCCTTGAGGAACTGTGGAACTATCTCGTCCTGTGCGGGGGAATCAAAAAGTATCTCGCTGCCGTCAAGACCGTACTTCTTATTCTTCATAAGGGAGTCCAGCGGCACAACGGTATTCTCGCCTGTGAGGTATGTGGCGATATGGTCGGGGTAGGTTATGCAGACGTTGGGGGTAGTGCCGGTGGAGATATTGGTGATAACGTCATTATAAATCTTGCCGTAGTCTGTATACAGGCGCAGATTGACCGTTATATTGGGATAGAGCTTTTGGAAATCCTCAATAGTCTTGTTATAAATATCGACCTGAGTGATATTGGTATCGTTCTTTGCCCAGAAGCTGATTTCATACTGGCGGGACATATCAAATTCCTCGGGTATGATGAAAGCTTCCGTTTCTCTTGAGCCGTGGCAGCCGGTGAGGGGCAGGCAGAGGGTAAGCAGGGCAAGGAACAGCGCAAACGCGCGGCGAATATTTTTCATCCCTTCATACCTCCTCTTGCGACGCCGGCCATTATCTTCTTGCGGAAGATAAGGAAGAGGATTATCAGCGGCACTGAAATTACCACTACCGCTGCCATCATGGCAGGTATGTTCTCGCGTCCGAAACCGTTTTCACGAATGGACTGAATACCGTTGGATACGAGGAAATACAGCTCGTCATCGGTAACGAGGCGAGGCCATACATAGGAGTTCCAGCACTCGATTATCTTCAGTATCGCCACGGTGATGATGGTGGGCTTGCAGATGGGCACCATGACCTTCATGAGATACTTAAAATCGGAAGTACCGTCCACCTTGGCGGCATAATAGAGATTATCGGGAATCTGGGAGAAATTCTCCTTGAGCAGGTAGATATAGAACACCGAGGTAACCGAGGGCAGGATAAGACCGGCAAAAGTATTTCGCAGGTCAAGGTCGGTTATGGTGACGTAGTTGGTGATGACTACCAGCTCGTTGGGAATCATCATGAGAGCGAGGAACAGGGTAAACACAAGGTTCTTGCCTTTGAAGTTCAGGCGGGCAAAGGCAAAGGCCGCCAGCACCGTTACTACCAGCATTATGGCAGTAGTGACAACGGTGAAAATAAGAGTATTGGTGAAGTATCTCGCCAGCGGCACAGCAGTAAAGGCATGGGCATAGTTCTCCAGCGTGGGCGAGAGTGTGATGAAGGCGGGGATATACTCCGAGTTATATGAGCCATAGCTCTTCACGGAAGTGAGTATCATCCAGTAGAAGGGGAAGAGTACGATAAGCCCCCATATGGTGAGCAGTGTGTATATGACAACTCTCAGCACTCTTTTGCGAATGCGGGCGGAGCGCTCAATGCGCTCGAATTCAGTCTGATGCATATCGTTCCTCCTTCCCTTAATAATGCACGTGCTTTTTGCTGATAAGCAGGTTTATGCAGGTGATGGTGAGCACGATGGCGAAGAGCACTATCGCCGCGGCAGAAGCGTAGGACGGATAGCCGTCGCTGTTGCCGTAGAGCATATCATAGACGTAGCCGACGATGGTATTCATGCCCGCCGCGTTCAGATCCGTGCCGAAGAGAGCGACCGCGTCGCTGTAGGCCTTGAACGCGCCGATAAAGCCCGTGATGACCAGATAGAAAATAGTGGGCGAAATCATGGGCAGAGTTATGCGGGTGAAGATGCGTCCGCGGGACGTGCCGTCCACCTTGGCGGCATTGTAGTAATCCTGATTTACAGATGCCAGCGCACCTGTGAGAATAAGTATCTTGAAGGGCATTACGACCCATACCGTATAGAAGCAGAGCACGAACATCTTCGCCCAGTAGGGGCCGTCGATGAAGTCAACGGACTCGCCGCCGAACCAGTTGATAAGCAGGTTTATAAGGCCGTCGGAATAGGCGGTCTTTTTGAAAAGTATCATAAACACCAGACCTACAGCCAGCGTATTGGTAACGTAGGGCAGGAAGTACACCGTCTGATACAGGTTGCGCAGGGGCTTTATGGAGTTGAGAGCCACGGAGATGAGCAGCGCAAGACCTGTGGAAACAGGCACGGTGATGATAACGAGGATAAAGGTATTCTTCACAGCCTGCAGGAAATAGGGGTCATGGAGAATATAGGAGTAGTTATAGCCGCCCACACCGAAGAAGGTCTGTGATGCGGAGTTATAGCCCTCCTCAAAGGAGTAGACGAATACGTCCACCAGCGGGTACACCATGAATACGCCGAGGAAAAGCACCGCAGGCAGCAAATACAGCCACGCTTTCCAGTTGTTTTTATCCATACTTCTTCCCTCCTCAGCCTATCTCGCAGTCAAGACGAGCCTCGGTCTCCTTATCGAAGAGGAAGATCTTATTGGACTTCACATTGAAGCGAACCACGGGAGCGGAGGTATCAACACGGTTTTCCGCACTGATAATGGCGCGTATTGCACCGCTTTCGGAAGCTGCGTTATTGGAAATGACGGTAATATCGCGTCCCATTACCTCTACGCCTACCAGAGAGCAGCTCAGCGTGCCGTTTTCGTCAAGCTCGAAGCCCTCGGGGCGGATACCCACCCATACGGGCTTGTTGGCTGCGCCCTTTACGGTGCAGACCTTGTCCTGACCGATATAGAGGCTGCCGTCCTTTACCTCGCCCGCAAATACGTTAATGGGGGGAGTGCCGAGGAACTTGGCGACAAAGAGGTTGACAGGGCTGTCATAAACGTCCTGCGGACGGCCTGTCTGCTGAATAACGCCCTCCTTCATTACTATGATCATATCGGAAATGCTCATAGCCTCCTCCTGATCGTGGGTAACGAAAATGGTGGTTATACCTGTTTCGTTCTGAATACGGCGCAGCTCCTCGCGGGTCTGCAGGCGCAGGCGTGCATCAAGGTTGGAAAGGGGCTCGTCCAGCAGGAGCAGACGGGGCATCTTTACCAGCGCGCGGGTAATGGCGACACGCTGCTGCTGACCGCCGGAAAGCTCGTTGGGCTTGCGGTCCATAAGCTCATGGATCTGCACCAGCTTGGCGGCTTCAAGAGCCTTTTCCTGCATCTGCGCCTTGGTAAGCTTTGCAGCCCCCTTGAGGTTTTCCAGGGGGAACATGATGTTCTGGCGCACGGTCAGGTGAGGATAGAGAGCATAGTTCTGGAAAACCAGACCTACGCCGCGATTTTCGGCAGGCAGGTCGGTAACATCGTCCTCGCCGAAGAATATCTTTCCGGAGCTGGGCTTGAGCAGACCGCTGAGCAGGTTGAGTGCGGTACTCTTACCGCAGCCTGAAGGGCCGAGCAGGCTGACCAGCTTGCCGTCGGGTATCTCCATATCAAAATTATTTACCGCTATTACATCGGAGCGCACGCCCTTGTTGCGGTTGGGGAATTTCTTTGTAAGATTCTGCAATACGACTTTCATAATGTCTCTCCTCCATTATTGCAGCATTATTTCAGCATATATTTTATCCCAATGCTGCCGGCAAGTCAATGAGAGTTTGACAGGGCAGGCATTGAAGATTATAATGAATATCACTAATATTCCAAGGTGATAAGTATGGCCAATATCATTGAAATAAGCGACTTTTCCGATCCCGAACTGGACATATACGCCCGCCACACCGAGGCACAGCTGCTCAACCGCGAGCATCCCGGGGAGGGTGTTTTCATTGCCGAAAGCCCCAAGGTTATCCACCGCGCGCTGGACTCGGGCTGCACGCCTCTTTCCATACTGGTTGAGCACCGACATATCGAGGGACAGGCGAAAGACATAATCGCCCGCTGCGGAGATATTCCCGTATATACGGCTGAGTTTGAGGTGCTTACTCAAATCACGGGCTTCAAGCTGGTGCGGGGTATGCTCTGCGCAATG
>JAFXFT010000226.1 GCA_017513385.1 Oscillospiraceae bacterium
ACGGCGAAACTCATGTCGGACATATTGGTCATCTCGCCGGTGTAGAAGGGAGTGAGCCTCAGGCTGCGCTTGAAGTAATCCTCGGTGAGATAGTAGTAGCTGCCGGCAACGGAATAGTCGATGCGGCTAAGGTCGCGCTTTTCGTTGGAATGGAACTGAATCATCGTATGCCCTCCTTTCAGTTAGCTGCGCCGCAGACGAGGAGCAGAGTCAGCGCCTGACGGACGGTCATAATGGGAAGAGTGGAAAGCTTGCCGTAAACATTAGCGGCGAGGGTCTTTGCCTTTGCGAGTGCAGCCTTACGCAGACCGTAGGTCAGCAGCAGAGCGTCGGCGGAAGCTTCGGTGGGGATAGCTGCGGCAACAGCTGCGGCAACGTCGGCAGGCAGGCTGTCGGCGAGGATAATGGGCAGCAGCGCGCGGGGATGACCCTCGCAGACGGGCTGATCCATAATGTTCTTGTGGTAGAATTCCTTGCCGTTCCAAAGGAGATTGCACAGACCTGCACGGGTCTCCTCGGCAATGGTGGTGTACTCGGCGGCCTCATCGTCCTTGCCAAGCTTCTTTGCCATAGCGGCAAGAGCCTCAACCCAAAGAAGAATGAGAGCGTTCAGGTCGGGAGCAAACTCGGGGGGCACGTCGGCGAAGGGCAGCTTCTTGCAGCAGCCGGGCTCATAGCGGTGGAGATAATAGAAAATCTTGCGCTCGGGGCAGTAGCGCTCATTGCGCCACCAACCGAATGCTTTGGTGAGAGCTGCGTAAAGCTCGGGGCAGACCTCGGTGTCCTCGTCCAGCAGTTCCTTGAGAACGAAACCAAAGTAGGGCAGCTCGGCCTCGAGAGCGAAATACTTGTTGCTTACATAGCGGGGGACAAGACCGTCCTCCTGCATGTACTTGAGGAAGGAAGCCATCTGCTTGAGGGCGGCGGTCTTGTCCTTGAAGAGCAGGGCGAGCAGCACGCTGTCGGCAAACTGAGCGATAGCTGCGCCGCCGCGGCCTGCGGTGTACTCAGGAGCGGTGATGTGCTTCTCGTTGAGGGCGCGGTCGGGCTGCAGAGCGGTCCAGATGTAGTATGCGGCGCGGATATAGGCCTCGTCGCAGCCGGGCAGCTTGATGGAGTCGAGGAACTTCTCGAACTCGGCAACGGTCTCGGCGGCAGCCTGCTCGACGGTCATGCCGTCATCAGCGCAAAGCTCGTCGAAGGAGCTTTCGTATACAACGAAGTCCAGCTCGCCGTCTGCGTCGGGATGAATGTAAATTCTGGGATCGGGGTCGGCGAGGGTCTCAAGACCCCAGTTTGCGTGTACCTCTACCTCGCCCTTGCGGGGAATGTAGCGCAGCTTGATGCCGGAGGCGGCCATCATGGCGCCGCCGGGGATAAGCTCGTCCTTGACAACGCTGTTGCCGCCCATAAAGACGGAAGCGCCCTTGCCTCTGCCGAAGAAGAGTGAGAGACCGTGGGAACGGATAAGGAGCTTGTTGGGCAGGGCGAGAGCCAGTTCCGCCCAGTATTCACCGGCTTCGATGATTACTTTGCCGCCCTCGCACTTGGCGGTGTAGGCGACAGGCTCAGTGCCGATGCAGGGGGTGATGAGGGATACGCGGAGTCTGCCGGGGTTTTCCTCGTCGGGTGTTACACCAACGTAGAGCGCGTCGGGCTCGGCGTCCATGCAAAGCAGCAGGCGGGAGATGGGACGGCAGAAGAGCTCGCGCGTCAGGTCCATTGTAAATTTCAACTGATATTGCCCCTTTCTGTGAGTTATATATTTTAAATTTTATTTCATATCGATTTTGTCAACGAAGCAGCCGAATTTTTTCTTCAGCGCTGCGATCTGAGCGGGATCTGCGGCGCGGACGGGGTCATATTTGCGCATGGAGAAAAGATCCTCCAGCAGAGCCAGCCAGCGGGTCTGTCCGCCGATGTCGTACATTACGGCCTCCTCCTCAACTACGAGGGAGCGGGATGCGTACTTGGGAATCTTCACAAGGCTGTCCTGACCTGCGACGAATTCCTCGTCGTAGATCTTGAAACGTACCTTGCCCTTGGTGATGTAGTAAAGATCCTGCGCGGGAGTGTAGTCCTCCCATGCTACGGAGAAGCCGGGTTGCATTTCGGCGCACCAAAGCTCCTTCTTGCCGCCGTATTCCCAGCGGGCAACCAGCATCTTCATTACTGCACCGCCGAGGTCGAAGCTGGCGGCGGGTCTGGCAGGGTCTTTTACCTCAACCATGTCCTCCACGGGAACCTCGCGGAAGATGGAACGCTCACGCATGTGCAGGTCAATGTTCTCGCAGAGCAGGGCGAATACCTTGGGGTCTTTCTTTGCGTCGGGGTAATGCTGCTCGAGAATGTTGGTGGCAACAGAATCGTCGGCGCAGTTCCAGTCGAGGAATGCTCCGCGGAACTGAACGTCATCGCGGAATACGAAGCCGTGAGCCTGATAGGGCTGCATGTGGATAATGCGGGGCGCGTCAACGCGGGTTTTTTTGCCGTTTATGTAGAAATCCATGCTGCCGGTTTCTACGAAGAAGGTTTCGTAGCCTGCATGATGCTCATGGGTGAAAACCGTGTCGGGAGAGAGGTCGGCGGCCTTGCGCATGAGTGAGTCGGTGAAGGTGAAGTTTCTGTCCATACCCTCCGGCATGACGATAGTCCTCTGCTCCTCGGAGACAGTTCCGTCGGTGTTGTAGCCGCAGGTGGGGAAAAGCCAGTATTCCGGGTCTTTTATGTTGATGTAGTAGGGGTTCTTCGCCATGTTATCACTCCTTGAAAAGTTTATTTAATACTATTATAACTTTATCCTATAAAGCTGTCAAAACAAATAGGAAGTAAATGGTATAAATTTTGCCGATAACCGCGGCAATTGCTGCGGAGATGCTTCGCGAGCTCAGCATGACAAGCTTTTGGCTTTGCGGGTGTTAATTTCTGCACCGCACCACTGTAGGGCGGCTTGCCCACAAGCCGCCGCGGCAGGGGCACACCCCTGCCCTACAATTTTGATTTCACTTTATTCGATAAACGTAGGGCGGGGGCGCGCCCCCGCCGCCTTGTAACGCATAACGCCGCAAAAAGCCTTGACAATATTCCGCTGCTACCCTATACTGAATTCAAGAAAGTAAAGAAAGTAAAGAATTCTTGGAGGTAATTCCTATGGAAATCGCAAAAATATCAAGCAAGGGTCAGATAACTCTTCCCATCTCCGTCCGCAAGAAGCTGAAGCTGAAGAGCGGCGACCAGGTGGTAATACAGGAGGAAAACGGCCGCTTTTACTTTGACAACGCCGCGCTGGTGGCATTCACCCGCATAGAGCAGGCCTTTGACGGCGCTGCCGAGGAGGCGGGTTTCGCCAATGAGCAGGCGATGCAGGATTATGTGGAGGAGCTGCGTAAGGAGACCGAGGGAGAATAACCCATGACAATAATGCTGGACACCGATGTTCTGGTGTCGGTCATATTCTTCCCCTCGGAGCGGACGCGGAAGTTCGTCCGCGAGGTCAGCGACCGCCATCACATCGTGCTCTGCGACTGCGTTAT
>JAFXFT010000227.1 GCA_017513385.1 Oscillospiraceae bacterium
AAACTTTTTCTATCATGGTATTTAGCGCATTTTCACTCAGATAACTAAAAATTTTAACATAGACGGAGGTATTTTTGTGGCAAGAAAACTGAAAACCATGGACGGCAACACTGCCGCCGCTCACGTAGCCTACGCGTTTACCGACGTAGCAGCCATCTACCCCATCACCCCCTCTTCCGTTATGGCAGAGCTGGTTGACGAATGGTCCGCAAAGGGCAGAAAGAACCTTTTCGACCAGACCGTCAGAGTTGTTGAAATGCAGTCCGAGGGCGGCGCTGCCGGCGCTGTTCACGGCTCCATCGTATCCGGCGCCCTGACCACCACCTTTACCGCTTCTCAGGGTCTGCTGCTGATGATCCCCAATATGTACAAGATCGCCGGCGAACAGCAGCCCGCCGTTATCCACGTATCCGCCCGTGCGCTGGCTTCCCACGCCCTGTCCATCTTCGGTGACCACTCCGACGTTATGGGCTGCCGCAGCACCGGCTACGCTATGCTCTGCGCCAACAGCCCCCAGGAAGTAATGGACCTGGCCGCTGTTGCTCACCTTTCCACCATCAAGGGCAGAGTTCCCTTCCTCCACTTCTTCGACGGCTTCCGCACCTCCCACGAGCTGCAGAAGATCGAAGTCTGGGATTATGACGAGCTGGGCGAAATGCTGGACAAGGACGCCGTTGCCGCTTTCCGCGCAGGCGCAAACATGCCCGCTCACCCCGTTCTCCGCGGCTCCGCTCAGAACGGCGACATCTTCTTCCAGAACCGCGAGGCTGCAAACACCGCCTACAACAATCTGCCCGCAGTTGTTGAGGAGTACATGAACGAAGTCAACCGCCGCCTCGGCACCGATTACAAGCTCTTCAACTACTACGGTGCTCCCGACGCTACCGAAGTTATGGTCGCCATGGGCAGCGTCTGCGACGCAGCGGAAGAGGTTGTTGATTACCTGAATGCCAAGGGCGAGAAGGTCGGCCTTGTAAAGGTTCGCCTGTACCGTCCCTTCAGCATCGAGCATTTCGCCGCCGCCCTGCCCGAGACCGTCAAGACCGTTGTTGTTCTTGACCGCACCAAGGAGCCCGGCAGCATCGGCGAGCCTCTTTACCTCGACGTTACCACCGCTCTTGCCCGCGCAGGCCGCGGCTGCGTTACCACCGTTGGCGGCCGCTACGGTCTTGGCAGCAAGGACACCACTCCCGGCGCCATCATCTCCGCCTTCACCAACGCAAAGAGCGACAAGCCCGTAAATTCCTTCACCATCGGCATCACCGACGATGTTACCAACCTGTCCCTGCCCATCACCGAAGAGCCCGACTGCACTCCCGCAGACGTTGTTGCATGTAAGTTCTGGGGTCTCGGCTCCGACGGTACAGTTGGCGCAAACAAGAACAGCATAAAGATCATCGGCGACCACACCGACAAGAAGGTTCAGGCATACTTCCAGTATGACTCCAAGAAGTCCGGCGGCGTCACCATCTCCCACCTGCGCTTCGGTGACAGCCCCATCAAGTCCACCTACTATGTCAACAAGGCCGACTTCGTCGCCTGCCACGCTCCCTCTTACATCGAGCGCTATGACATCGTTCAGGACATCAAGCCCGGCGGCACCTTCCTGCTCAACTGCGGCTGGGGCATCGACGAGCTCAGCGCACGTCTGCCCGCCGCCTGCAAGAAGTACCTTGCCGAGAACAACATCAAGTTCTACACCGTTGATGCTATCAAGATCGCCCGCGAGATCGGTCTTGGCGGACGCACTAACATGATCCTCCAGTCCGCATTCTTCAAGCTCTCCGGTATTCTCCCCATCGAGGACGCCGTAAAGTACATGAAGGACGCTATCGTCACCTCCTACGGCCGCAAGGGCGAGAAGGTCGTCAACATGAATAACGCTGCTGTTGACGCAGGTCTTGATAGCCTTGTTGAGATCACCATTCCCGAGAGCTGGAAGAATCCCGCTCCCAACGGCGTTCCCGCAAGCATCGATACCGACCGCGTTGACCTTAAGAAGTACGTTGACGGCATCATGACTCCCGTTAACAACATGCGCGGCGACGCTCTGCCCGTTTCCGCATTCATGGATATGGCCGACGGCGCTGTTCCCGCAGGCGCAGCAGCATTTGAGAAGCGCGGCATTGCAGTTGAGGTTCCCCAGTGGCTGCCCAACAACTGTATCCAGTGCGGTCAGTGCTCTCTGGTATGCCCCCACGCAGCTATCCGCACCTTCGCCTACGATAAGGACGAAGTCATCAACGCTCCCGAAGGCACCAAGTATCGCCAGCTTAACGGCAAGGGCTGCGAGGACTATCAGCTGGTAGTTATCGCCTCTCCCATGGACTGCACCGGCTGCGGCTCCTGCGTAAACGTCTGCCCCGCAAAGAACAAGGCTCTGGTTATGAAGCCCATCGACGAGATGGTTCAGTATCAGCCCATCTTCGATTACGCTGTAAAGACCACCGAGAAGGAACTGCCCTTCGCTCTGAGCACCGTAAAGGGCACTCAGTTCAAGAAGCCTCTCTTCGAGTTCTCCGGCGCCTGCGCAGGCTGCGGCGAGACTCCTTACGCTAAGCTCATCACTCAGCTGTTCGGCGACAGAATGCACATCGCCAACGCCACCGGCTGTTCCTCCATCTGGGGCGGCAGCGCACCCAGCACTCCCTACACCGTAAACTCCAAGGGTCAGGGCCCCGCATGGTCCAACTCCCTGTTCGAGGATAACGCAGAGTTCGGTCTCGGCATGCTCCACGGCGTAACTCAGCGCCGCAACGGTCTTGCCGCCGCTCTCCAGCGCCTGACCGAAATTGAGTACGCAGACGAAGAGCTGGTCGGTCTTGCAAAGGCATGGCTTGATGCCAAGGACGACGGCGAAGGCAGCAAGGCTGCCGCCGCTGACCTGCTTGCAAAGTGCAAGGTTCTGGCTGCCCGCGACTTCACCGGCACTCCCTTCGAGGAAGCATGGCTCAATAACGGCAAGAAGTGCCCCTGCGAGGCATGCACCATCGTCCGCCGCGTTATCGACGAGGCTGACCTGCTGGTTAAGCCCTCCGTATGGTGCTTCGGCGGCGACGGCTGGGCATATGACATCGGCTACGGTGGTCTTGACCACGTTATCGCCTCCGGCGAGGACATCAACGTATTCGTATTCGACACCGAGGTTTACTCCAACACCGGCGGTCAGGCCTCCAAGTCCACTCCCACCGGCGCTGTTGCACAGTTCGCAGCAGCAGGCAAGAACGTAAAGAAGAAGGATCTGGCTCAGATCGCCATCTCCTACGGTTACGTTTACGTCGCTCAGATCAGCATGGGTGCCGACTACAACCAGACCATCAAGGCTATCCGCGAGGCCGAGGCCTACAAGGGTCCCTCCCTCATCATCGCTTACGCTCCCTGCATCAACCACGGCTCCAAGAACGGCATGGGCAAGAGCATGAGCACTGCCAAGGCAGCCGTCGAGGCAGGCTACTGGAACCTCTTCCGCTTCAATCCCGACCTTGAGGCCGAGGGCAAGAATCCTCTCTCCGTTGACAGCAAGGCTCCTTCCGTCGACTACAACGACTTCATCATGAGCGAGGTTCGCTACAGCTCCCTGAAGCTCAGCTTCCCCGAGCGCGCCGAAGAGCTCTTCAAAAAGGCTTCCGACAACGCGGCAACCAAGTACGCTAACCTCCTGCGCCAGCAGGCAATGTACGAAAAGAAGGACTAATTTCCCGATATATGCAATCACCCCCGCGCATCACTGATGCGCGGGGGTTTTGTCTGGCAGCATCTACAGATTACTCGTAGGGAATGGGCCTGCCCATTCCGCTTGCCGGTTCACTTCCGGCAGTATCGTTACACGCGGAACAGGCAGGCCTGTTCCCTACGAATTTATTTTTACGTTTTGCATATTTTCACTTTTGCGGCACAAACCACAAACCATGTCATGCTGAGCAACGCGAAGCATCTCCGCAGCTTAATACAGATTAGCATTGAAATCGCCGCGGAGGTCCTTCGCTCCGCTCAGGACGACAATTATTTACATCGGTTCTCATAAACGCAAAAACAGGGTACGGAAATCCGTACCCTGTTTTACATTAACAAAAATTACTTCCACAGGTTGAGGCCGTAGCTCTCTACAACTTCGGTCATCCAGCGGTTGCGGCTGTTGAACAGCTCGTTGTCGGGGTCGCCGAAGAGCCAGTGGTTGAATACGAAGAATGCGTTCTCCTTGAGCATATCGATGTTGTCGCGAACATCCTGCTTGAACTTTTCCTCGGGGTAGTTGGGGCTCAGCTGGTCGCCGAGAACGTCGAAGCCGCCGCAGAGGATAAGGTTGTTGCCGTGCTTCTTCTGAACGGAA
>JAFXFT010000228.1 GCA_017513385.1 Oscillospiraceae bacterium
ACCCACTTCATTGGCCAGGTTTACGTTCTGACCAAGGAAGAAGGCGGCCGTCACACTCCCTTCTTCAACAACTACAGACCCCAGTTCTACTTCCGTACCACCGACGTTACCGGTGTTATTACTCTTCCCGAAGGCACTGAGATGTGCATGCCCGGCGACAACGTTGACATGAACGTTGAGCTCATCACCCCCATCGCTATCGAGAAGGGTCTCCGCTTCGCTATCCGTGAAGGCGGCCGTACCGTTGGTTCCGGTGTTGTTATCGAGACTCTCTAATTTCTAATTAGAAATCTATATAACAAATAACAGACTCCCGCTGCATTCGTGCAGCGGGAGTTTTTTTGCATATTTGCAGGAATTGAAGCTCAACTCTTGCAAAAACGAAAAACATTGTGCGCAGCGTGGCAGGAACGACTTGCTCTCTCTTGCAGCAATATGAAATTTAAGTTGACTTAATTTGCAGCAAAGGAAGCTAAAAATAGCAAAAAAGACTTTACTTAAGTGTCGAAATGATGTATTATGAACACATTCACCTGCTCTGTCAAATCAGTCTGAGCAATATGAAAAGGGGAGATATGCTTTGAGTATTATAGAGAAAATGAAGGATCCCGATATCCTGGCTACTCTGCCTATCGGCGAGAAGCTTTACGGGGCCCTTACTGTAATGGTTCTCGGTCTCGTCACCTGTATAGGTGTGCTTACTATAATCATACTGTTTGTAAAGATCATGCATGCGATCATGAGCAACAACGAGAAAAAAGCACAGCGCGCCGCTGATGAACCTGCGGGCGAAATAGATCCTGAGACTGCGGCGGCAATTGTGTCTGCCGTGTCTGAGATGGAAGGCGGTAAGCCCTTCAAGGTTCGCAGTATCCAGCAGGTTGAAGGAGGGGGAAAGTAAGTATGAAGACTTATAACGTATATGTCAACGGCAACGCTTATGTTGTCCAGATAGAAGAAGCCGGCGCCGGCGCTCCTGCCCCTGCTCCTGTTCCTGCGCCTGTTCCTGTAGCTCCCACCCCCGTGGCAGCTCCCGCACCTGCGGCAGCTCCTGCTGCTGCGCCCGCAGCTGCTCCCGTGGCAGCCGGTGCAAACACCGTAACCAGCCCCATGCCCGGCACCATTCTCAGCATTTCCGTTAAGGCCGGTGACAGCGTCAAGGCCGGTCAGGTGCTGATGATTCTTGAAGCAATGAAGATGGAAAACGAAATAGTCGCTCCCGAGGACGGCGTGGTTGCCAGCGTTGCAGTAGCACAGGGCGCCAACGTCAACACCGGTGACGTGCTCGTAGTGTTTTAAGGAGGAACTGAAATGTTAGATGCAATAGTACGTTTTCTCCATAGCACAGGTATTGCCCAGTTCGACTGGCGCAACTTCATTATGATAATCGTGGCCTGCGTGCTGCTCTACCTGGCAATAGGCCGCAAGTTTGAGCCCCTTCTGCTTATCCCTATAGCAATGGGTATGCTTCTCTCCAACCTTTTCGGCTCTCAGGTATTCAATACCGAGGAAGAAAGCGGTATCCTTTATTATTTCTACAAGCTCAATAAAATGGGCATACTGCCTCCCCTGATTTTCATGGGCGTAGGCGCAATGACCGACTTCGGACCCCTGATTGCTAACCCCAAATCCCTGCTGCTTGGCGCTGCCGCCCAGCTGGGTATCTTCATCACCTTCATCGGCGCTATTTTGCTCGGCTTTACCGCTCAGCAGGCCGGTGCTATCGGTATCATCGGCGGCGCAGACGGCCCCACCTCTGTTCTCGGTGCAACCATTCTTGCTCCCGAGCTGCTCAGCGCCATCGCTATCGCAGCTTATTCCTACATGGCTCTTGTTCCGGTTATCCAGCCGCCCATCATGCGTCTGCTGACCACCGAGAAGGAGCGTCAGATAGTTATGAAGCAGCTGCGCCCCGTCTCCAAGAAGGAAAAGATACTCTTCCCCATAATGGTTATCATCGTGGTTTCCGTTATCCTTCCCGACGCAATTCCTCTGGTTGGTATGCTTATGCTGGGTAACCTCTTCCGTGAGTCCGGTCTTACCGACAGACTTTCCGATACTGCACAGAATGCTCTTTGCAATATCGTTACCATCTTCCTTGGTCTTTCCGTTGGTGCATCTGCCGTTGCAGAGACCTTCCTCACCAAGCAGACTCTCTTCATCCTGCTGCTGGGTGTTATAGCCTTTGCAATGGGTACCGCAGGCGGTGTTCTGCTGGCAAAGTTCATGAACCTTTTCCTGAAGGAAAAGATCAATCCTCTCATTGGTTCTGCAGGCGTTTCCGCAGTTCCTATGGCTGCCCGTATCTCCCAGAAGGAAGGCCAGAAGGCCAATCCCAAGAACTTCCTGCTCATGCATGCAATGGGTCCCAACGTAGCAGGCGTTATCGGTTCTGCCGTTGCTGCCGGTGTTCTGCTGAGCCTGTTCTCACGCTAAGCTATGGCAGTAAAAGGCAAAAACCAGACAAAAAAGAAAATAGTATCCGCGGCTTGGAAACTCTTTTACGAACAGGGCTACGACGATACCACCGTGGACGATATAATCCGGGAATCCGGCACCTCAAAGGGCTCTTTTTACCATTACTTCGAGGGCAAGGACGCGCTGCTCAGCACCCTGTCCCTACTCTTTGACGAAAAGTATGAGGAGCTTATGGAAACCATGGACGAGGAAATGAACAGCTTTGACAAGCTGCTGCTGCTCAATATGGAGCTCTTCACCATGATCGAAAATACGGTGCCGCTGGATCTGCTTGCCCGAATGTACTCGACCCAGCTTATAACAAGGGGCGATAAGCACCTCCTTGACCGCAACCGTACATACTATAAGGTTCTGCGGAAAATAACGCTGGAGGGACAGGAGAGGGGCGAGCTGCGCTCGGATATGTCCGTGAACGAGATGACCAAGCTATACGCGCTCTGTGAGCGCGCGCTGCTGTACGATTGGTGTATCTGCGAGGGCGATTATTCGCTGAAAAACTACGCCCGGGATATGATGCCCCGCTTTATCCGTGACCTTAAAAACGAAAAATGAAAATTTCATAAATCGTACAGCAATGAGTTTTGGATTTAGTCTAAGATTAAAATGGCTGAATTAAACGAAAAAACATGTTCACCAACGAACGGAGTATAGACTGCAGTCTATACTCCGTTCTCTATTGCATTCTGCACTTTAATGTGTTATAGTACTAAAACAATAACGTGTGCGATGGAATTGTCCGTAGCACGAAAGAGAGGTTTTCCACCATGAATATAGGCGAACTTTTGGCCTTTATACTTTACTTTGTCATCGTTCTTGCCATAGGTACTTACTTCTTTACCAAGACCAAGAATAATTCCGATAAGGAATACTTCCTGGGCGGCCGCAGCATGGGCCCCTGGGTAACTGCCATGAGCGCTCAGGCTTCGGATATGAGCGGCTGGCTGCTTATGGGCTTCCCCGGCAGCCTGCTGGCATTCGGTATGGGCAAGCTTTGGATCGGTATCGGTCTTGCTCTCGGTACTGCAGCCAACTGGATATTCATCGCAAAGCGCCTGCGCCGTTTCTCCAAGGCATCCGGCGACTCCATCACCCTGCCCCAGTACCTCACCAACCGTTTCGCAAGCAAGAGCTCTGCCCTTAAGGTTATCTGCGCAATCATCTTCCTTATAAGCTTCACCGTATACGTTGCCTCCGCCTTCGTTGCAGGACGCACCGTTCTCTGCTCCATCATCCCCTGGTTCACCGAAAGCGGCAACGAGTGGCTGGCTCTGCTGATTTTCGCAGCCATTATTCTGGTCTATACCTTCATGGGCGGCTATAAGGCTGTTTGCTGGACCGACTTCTTCCAGGGCCTGCTTATGCTGATCGCAATCCTGGCTGTTCCCCTCGTAATGGTTTCCACCGGTAGATTCGACAGCTCCTATAACGCAGCCTTCGCCGAGGGCATAAGCGCGTTCAGCACCAATCCCTTTACCGTACCCTGGACCGACATTGCCACCGGCCTGGGCTGGGGCCTTGGATATTTCGGTATGCCTCACATCCTTGTCCGCTTTATGGGCATTGAGAAGCCCTCCATGATCAAGAAGGCTTCC
>JAFXFT010000229.1 GCA_017513385.1 Oscillospiraceae bacterium
CAGCTCGCGTCTTTTAAGCACGGTAAAGCGCATATATCTCGCCTGCTGCTCGGCAAAAACGGGCATATCCACCATGCCGCTGCCGAACATGGACAGGTCAAGGGGAACAAAGGCGGTAGAGCCCTGCACGCTGTCTGCAACAGCGTGACCTTCAAAGGACTCACTGCCGGCGTGGGGTTCTGCCTTCTGCAAGCCAAAGAACATGATTTCCACTTCGCCGCCGGGGTAGGCGTTGAAATTGCGCCAGTTTTCACCGTCATCGGAGATTTCAAGCTTAAACAGCTCAGGGTGACGGGATTCAATATCTGCAGCCGCCCCGCCTGCCTCCGAGCCCCAAACAAAGGTAACGCATCCAAGTCCCACGGGCTGACCGAAATCAACGGTGAAGCCCTCATTTTCTCCGCCGCGCCAATCACTAAGCGGCTCGGATTTTCCATCTATCAGAACGCCCTCCCGCAGCATCATATCCTCGCAGGGGATAGCTTCATTTTCTTCCAGCAGACGAAGTTCGCTTTCTATCCACGGGTCAACGATTTCAGCCGCACCGCCGTAGGAAAGACGCACATCGCCATAAATACCGATATTGCGGCCACGTATTGTAGGCAACCAATCCCAGCCCACAGATGCGTGAAGCGTGGGGTTATCAGCGCCCAGCAGGCCGCCATTGGGTCCCGGTCCGAATGCAAGCCCCTGAGTTGTTACTCTACCGGGGGTATCGTTCTTGCAGATATATACCGCAAGAGCGTTCTCTCCGCCGTAGTTAGCCAGTTCCGTCACGTCAAAGCGTCCGCGGATAAACGCACCCTCTATGGAGTGCTCGCGCTCGACTATCTCGTTGGCAAGGCGCTTTCCATTGAAGAAAACGTCGGCCTTCCAGTTTATCGCGTCGAAGTCGAGGTAGACTCTTCTCCCCTGCTTATCGGCAGGAATTTCAAAATTACAGCGATACCAAAAGTCAGCGGTAAACCACGCCTCGGAAATTTGGAACTGCCAATCGTCATAGTCGGGGTCGGGTATAGCGCCCGCGTTAAGGTAAGACACCAGCGCTGTTCCCGGAACGGTGGCGGGAAGCCACTCATCGGCATCAAATTCAGGCTCGGAAAGCTCTTCGCCCCTTGCCGAGGTCTGCGAAGCTCTGCATATTCTCCAGCCTCCGCTGAGCAGCTGCGTTCCGTCCGCTTCTGCTTCGGGCATGGGATGCAGGGGGTATTCAAGCTCGTTTTCGCACATAACCTCAAAGCTGCGGATAACGTAGTTATCGCCGGAGCAATTATTGCAAAGGATTTTCACATAGCGGGCGGATTTGCCGACAGCGGTTTCAACCACCGCCTCGGCGGATCCCTCAGCGCTTGCCGTGATGCTCCACTGCACACCGTCATCGGAAAGCGCCAGCTCATATGTCTTGGCGAAAGACTCGCCCCAGTGAACACGAACACTCTCTATCGCGGAAACCGCGCCGAGGTCTATATAAAGCCACTCCTCCCTGCTGCCGCCGCTGATCCACGGAATATCAGCGCCGCAGGTAACAAGGTGGGCAGTGTTATCATAATTAGCCGCGCTGGAATGCCATGCAGCGCGAAGCTTTGCAATATTTCTTTTCATATTAATCCTCCATTTGGCTCTGCCGCACAAATAGTAATTAAAATCCTCAAGCACGGAGGCTTTTGGCATCATCGCCGGTTGTCCAAAGAACGCGGCGACGGGCTTTAAATCGACAAGTCTTTTTTTACATTATAGGTCAGCTGTACTTCTATTTCAAGGCACAGAATGGCAAAAATCCCACGGACTTGTCCACAATGTCATTATCGCGCGTGAATATCAAGTTATCACGAATTGCTTGATATTCCGGCAATTTTGCGGCTCATCAGCATTATTCGTCGCCAAAAGTGTAGTGTCGCCCCAAAAACTCGTTGTATTTTTTGTGTTTACGTGATATACTATACTTGGGTTATGGCAACGGAGGTGAGTGTATGTACCGAATTGCTATGGAAAAGCTATTAAAATGGAAACAAAGCAAGCGCCGTAAGCCTTTGATTATCGAAGGAGCGCGTCAGGTCGGTAAAACCTGGCTGATGAAGGAGTTCGGCCGACAGGCATATGCGGATACCGTATATATCAATTTTGACTCCAATTCCAGAATGGCGGAGTTATTTGCTTCAGACTTGGACACAGAGCGCTTGATTATGGGCTTGGAGCTGTATGCCGGACGTAAAATCGATCCCGAAAATTCTTTGCTTCTTTTTGACGAAGTACAGGAAGTGCCAAGAGCCTTGACTTCTCTTAAATATTTCTATGAAAATGCGCCTCAGTATCACATTGTATGCGCCGGTTCGCTGCTCGGTATCGCCCTGCATCAAGGCACTTCCTTCCCTGTTGGCAAGGTGGATTTTTTGAAACTCTATCCTCTTTCCTTCAAGGAGTTTTTGATGGCAACCGGCAAAGAACGCTTTGCCGAATTGCTTGATAAGCAGGATTTCCAAATGATTACGAGCTTCAGGCAAACATATATTGATGCTTTGAAGCACTATTACTTCGTCGGCGGAATGCCCGAAGCCGTACAAAGCTTCGCGGAGAACAAAGACTTTAATGAGGTTCGTGAAATTCAAAAGCGAATCCTTGCTGCCTATGAACAGGATTTCTCCAAGCATGCTCCCAACGAAATTGTTCCAAGATTGCGCATGCTCTGGAACAGCATTCCTTCTCAGTTGGCGAAGGAAAACAAAAAGTTTATCTACGGTCTTGTTCGCGAGGGTGCTCGTGCAAAGGATTATGAAACCGCAATTATGTGGCTCAGCGACTGCGGACTTGTTCATAAGGTCAGCCGTGTCAATGCGGCAGGCATTCCTTTGCGGGCATATGAGGACTTGAAAGCGTTTAAGCTGTTTGTGGTAGATGTTGGTCTCCTTGGCTGTATGGCCGGGCTGCGTCAGCGCACCTTGCTTGACGGCAACGATCTTTTTGTGGAGTTCAAAGGCGCCCTTACCGAACAGTATGTTTGCCAGCAGTTAAAAACTATCGAGAGCTTAGATGTTTATTATTACACTAACGACAGAGGCTCCTGCGAGGTTGATTTTGTTGTGGATACGGGCGAGCTGATTGTTCCCGTTGAAGTAAAGGCAGAAGTTAATCTCAGAGCCAAGAGTCTTAAGACTTACCGCGAAAAATTCGCTCCCGAGGTTTCCGTTCGTACTTCTATGGCAGACTACAAAAAAGAAGAATGGCTCATTAATCTGCCGCTGTATGCTATAGACCTGATCGCTCTTCTCTGAGTGGATTTTTAAGTCCACCCGTTTTTCATGCACAATTTCAAAACGAGACCATCCGGGCATTTCGGATGGTCTCGTTTTTTGTTCTTTATTTGCCGATGTCCATAGCTATGTTGTAGCCGAGGCGGTTGGCTTCGGCTATATTCTTTACCGCAAGGCAGTCGCCTATTGCGTAGAATATGGGTGCGCTCAGCGCATAAGAGGCGGCTTCATCGTGCAGAGGCAGGCGGCCAAGTGCATTAACCACGCTGTCGCACTCAAGAGTGATGATGCCGTCGGCGGTTTCGCATTCTACGCAGCCGTCCTTGATAGCAACGACCTTTGCGCCGGTGTAAACGGGAATACCGCGCTTGGTGAGCTGCTCGTTGACAGCAGTTGCGTGGCAGGTGTTGGTAGCGAAATTGAGCTTATCGGCCATTTCGGCTACTGCGGACTCCTTGCCCAGCTCGTTGAGGTAGATCGCCAGCTCGGTTCCCGCCATACCGCCGCCGAGGACTACGGTCTTTTTGCCCAGCTTCTCGGGATCTGCATAAGCCTCGGTGACGGGTATCGCCTTTTCGATGCCGGGGATAGCAGGCATTGCTGCCTTACCGCCGACAGCGGCGATGATAACGTCTGCGCCCAGCTTTTCGGCAGCCTCGGGAGTAAGAGTCTCGCCCTTATGAACCTCTACGCCGTAATCGCCAAGTCTGCGGATCTGCTTTTCGATATACTCTGCCAGATGCTTCTTGAAAGGTACCTTTTCCTCGCAGAGGAGCACGCCGCCAAGGCGGTCGCTCTTCTCATAGAGCTTGACGCTGTGACCGCGCTTTGCTGCGGTTACGGCAGCCTGCATACCGGCGATACCGCCGCCGATAACTACCACGTTCTTAGGCTCGGCTGCAAGAGGCTGAGTGGAATACTCTTCCTCGCGGCCGACCTGAGGATTGAGGGTGCAGACAAACTGTCCCGCTGCCATTACCTCGCTGAAGCAGTGGTTGCAGCGCAGGCAGGTGTCAATATCGTGTGCGCGTCCGGTGCGTGCCTTGTTGGGCAGGTCGGGATCGCAGGTAAGACCGCGAGCCATTTCGACTATATATGCCTTACCGGAGGCGATGATCTCCTCCAGATACTCGGGGTCGCTCAGTGCGCCGACGGTAGCCACCTTGGACTGATGCATATAGGGCTTGATCGCGGCGGCGTATTTTACGTTCATGCCGTCGGGCTGGAACATGGAGGGATGGGTGACGGTGAACACACCGCTGCCTGCGGAAACGTGGAGGATATCGGGATAGCCGTCCAGTCCCTGAGCGATACGGATACCTTCGTCAATATCGTAGCCGTCGGGAGTACCCTCGCTGCCGCTTATTCTCAGTTCAACTACCATGCCGGGTACGTTCTTCTTTATGGCCTTGCAGATTTCCTGAGTGAGGCGCAGGCGGTTTTCAAGGCTGCCGCCCCAGCGGTCATTACGCTGGTTCTGTGTGGGGGACATGAACTGATGAAGCAGCCAACCGTGTCCGCCGTGAATGGTGACCATACCGAAACCAACGGACTTGGCGTACTTTGCGCCTCTTACGAAGTCGTCGATGGTCTCCTGAATGATCTCCTCGGTCATGGGCAGGCAGTGGTGACCCTTATAATCGGTCTCCATAGGACCATACATCTGCATTCCCATGTCGCCGGTCTGGGTGGCATGGATACCACCGTGCTGCAGTTCAAGCGCTGCCATACAGCCGTGGCGGGTAATGGAATTGGTAACGTAGGTATAGAAGGGGCTGCCGCGATAGTTATCATAGGGCAGCATACCGCCGCCGTATGCCATACCGCGCTTGCTTACGCCGCCGCCGCTGATACATACAGATGCCGCGCCGCCGATAGCCTTGCGCTCGTAAAAAGCGCCAACCTCGGGCATAAGCAGACCGTCGCTGTCCACATAGGATACGCCCATGGGAGCTGCAAAAATACGGTTGCGGAAAAGAGCGCCGCCCGCCTGAATGGGGGTGAAAAGATGCGGATATTTATGGTTACTCATATTAATCCTCCCATGCGGTTTTCACCGCACAAATAGTTTTTGTAAATCCTCGAGCATGGAGGATTTTTGCCATCATCGCCGGTTGTCCAAAGGACGAGGCGATGGGCTTTTTAATCATGTTAGTGTGATTTTCACACTAATTATCCTTTCGTAGAAACAAAACGCTTAGTGGCGGCCGATAAGGTTTGCCATAGTCCATGCTTCGCCTGTAGCGTCGATGATATTGCGGGGCTTGCGGCAGTCGCCGGCCTGATAGAATTCGCCTGCAAAGCCGGCAAGCGCGTCAACCTCGTCCCACAGAGGAGCTACGCCCAGTGCGAGAACAACGGTATCGGCTGCGATGAACTTTTCGCCCTCGGCGGTTTCGCAGAGGACACCGTCTGCCTTGATTTCCTTTGCCTTGGTGCCTGCGGTGATCTCAAGACCGGTCTCAGCTATCTTTACTGCGTAAACACCGGGGTCAACGGTCTCGCGAGCCTCGATAACGCTGATGTCCTTGCCCTGTTCCTTGAGCCAGATGCCAAGCTCAGTACCGGAACGACCTGCGCCGATAATGAGAGCCTTGCCCTTGACCAGTTCGGGATTTGCAAAGGCCTGCTCAACGCCGATGACGTTCGCGCCGTCAATACCGGGGATATTGGGGCGAATGGGTTTGCCGCCGATAGCAACGATGAGTGCGTCGGGCTTGATTTCGGCGACAACTTCGGGGGTTACGGGAGTATTGAGGCGAACCTCAACACCGTTCTTTTCGATCATGTACTTCTGACGCTCTATGTAGTCACCTACGCGGCTCTTGAAGTAAACGCCGGTCTCACAGAGAAGAACGCCGCCAAGACGGTCGGTCTTTTCACAGAGAGTTACCTTGTGGCCGTTTTCGGCTGCGGTAATGGCAGCTTCCATACCGGCAATACCGCCGCCGGCTACGAGGACATGCTTCTTCTCTTTAACGGCATGACGGCTGAGGATTTCACGATCCTTGCCGGATTCGGGGTTGATGGCGCAGAAGAGGCGACCGTGCTGATACATTTCGTTTACACACTGGAAGCAGCGCAGGCAGCGATGAACTTCCTTCTCGCGTCCGGTTCTCAGCTTAACAGCCATATCGGGTTCGCAGATAAGGCCGCGAGCCATCTCGACTACGTCTGCCTTACCGGTGGCGATGATCTCCTCAAGCTGGTCGGGGTCAGAGAGACCGCCGATGGTGGCTATGGGAGTGGATACATGCTTCTTGATTTCTGCGGCGAAGTGGACGTTGCAGCCGCCTTCCATGAAGATGCCGGGGTGAGTGTATTCAACACTTGCGGGGTGCTTGGGGTTACCTACGGAAACGTGGATAAGGTCGGCATGACCCTCAAGCTGCTTTGCAAAGTCAATACCGCCGCTTATGTCGTAGCCGCCCTCGAACATTTCCGAGCCGGAGATACGGATCTCTACGGGGAAATCCTTGCCGCACTTTCTGTGGATCTCGTCGATAATGGCAACACCGAAGCGGGCGCGGTTCTCAACGCTGCCGCCCCAGCGGTCTTTACGCTGGTTGAAGAAAGGAGAGAAAAACTGGTTGATAAGCCAGCCGTGTCCGCCGTGGATCTGAACCATACCGAAGCCGCGGCTCTTTGCATAGAGAGCTGCGTCGGAGAATTCGTCAATAACTCTGTAGATGTCTTCCTCAGTCATCTCGTGGCGCATGATGCTGGGGTCGAGAGGGTTGGGGCCACCGCTGGGAGCCATCTGATTTTTGCCGTTTCTCTTGCTGGCTGCGCCGGGATGCTGGAGCTCGATGGTAGCAACGGCGCCCTGACGGTTGATCGCGTCTGCCAGCTTGGCAAGTTCGTTATAGTTATATATACGATCCTTCATCATGAAGATATTGTAACGGCTGTCGCCGGGATCATAATCGCAGACAAAGCTTTCGCCGATATTTACAGATGCAGCACCGCCCTTTGCCTTGCGCTCAAAATATGCCATGTGGTCAAAGCTGGAGGTAAACTGTGGCGTAAGGTCAAGCAGACCGGTAGGCGCAGAGAAGATTCTGTTGCGGAAGTAGGTATTTCCAAGGCGCAGGGGCTTAAAGAGATTGGGATAACGTTCAATTCCGGACATTAAAATCACCTTTCTTTATAAAAATGCACACGATACCATGCTGTTATGTTCTATATAAGACATTATATTTTAACTTCCAAATTTTTTCAATAACCACTTTACTGTTTATACGTTCTTTTGTGAACTTTTTACTCTCACATACTTAAAGTCGCCTGCCGAGCCATGTCAGCAGGCGACCTTTCGGTTTTATATATTTACATTATTACAGGTGTTCTGTAAGCCATTCCAGAACCACATTGAAGCATTCGTCGGAGTTGAATCCGCCGGTTCCGTGCCCTGCACCCTCCAAACGATAGAAAGTTGCATTCTTTCCCAGTTTCATAAGCTTCTCGTAGAGACGAACGGACTGGTTAAAAGGCACTACATTGTCCATTGAGCCATGCATGATCAGGAACGGAGGCAGCGTCTTCTCTGCAGAGAGGTAATTTATCGGATTCACCTTCTGCGCCATCTCGAGATTGTCAAAAACCTCTACCTTACCCAGCAGGAAGCCCTCGGGACTGTCGGCACCATGATGATCCATGGCGCTGGGATAGTAATTCATCAGTGCAATATCCGTAGGACCAAACCAATCCACTACGCACTTTGCCAGTTCAGGCTCCGTTACAGCAACGCTGACCACAGTATGACCGCCGCTGCTGTCGCCCCATAGACCTATTCTGTCCGTGTCGATGGAGTACTGCTGGGCATGCTCTTTAAGATAACGAATAGCAGCTTTTGCGTCCTCGATCTGTGCCGGATAGGGCGCAATGTCGCTGGGGCGATACTCTACTATCGCCACGGCGTAGCCCTTAGATGCAAAGAAGCGTGCCTTGTCAAGCCCCATCCACAGGTTCTGCCTGTGCCACGCAGAGCCCGGCACATAAACCAGCAGAGGATATTTCTTTGGCGCTGTCCCGGGCATAGCAAACATATCCATCGGGGTGAAAATATGCATATGCTGATCTTCTCCGCTTAAAGATTGATAGACTACATCAGCACTGACATTGATCATTGCACCATCGGTCCTGTCCTGCCATGTCACGCTGATAGTTCCCTCCGGCTTCTCGGGAGAATCCGGAAAGAGTTCGGATCCCGGGCCAAAAAGAGGATAAGGCTCAATCAATTTCAATTCCTGCATAATATACCTCCTATTTTATAATAACATGTTATTTATATACCTAAATAAGACTTCACTTTAAGTTTTCTCGAATTTTTATGAGAAGCTCATAAAGCAGCTGAGCCTCTACCGGAGTAAGTCCAAGCTTTCGCTCAATATTATCCATATGCTCATGGGCTTCATCGCACTTGGACTGTCCCAATGGCGTTATTCGCGCATGCTTTACGCGTCTGTCATTCAAATCTTCCTCCACGGTCAGGAAATCCTTTTGCTCCAAAAACTTTACAAGTCGCGCCACTGCTGCTTGAGATACGCCTAATAGTGCCTCCAGTTCTTTGAATGGTAAAGACCCATTCCCCACTTCGGACAGACGCAGCAAAAGCTGTATCTGAGAATACGTCACATTCTGCTCACGCAGCGCATTATTTATTTCTCTCTCCACGCCGTCACATACCTGCTTTATAAGCGGTACGCTGCGATATTCCAGTTCCACATAATCACCTCTTTAGACAATTAAATCATATAACGCAGCTAATTTCAATAACAAGTTTTTGATTATGGTATGAAATCAATAAATTAGTGTGGAAAGCGCGAATGTTTTATTGTATAATCATGGCATATTAATTTTGAAAGGAACGTAATGCCATGGACAGAAAGAAAAGATTTGTACAGGTAGGCACCGGCGGACGCGCACGTTTCTTCTATGAAGCGCTGGCTCGTCAGTATTCCGACACCTCCGAGCTTGTGGCTTTTTGCGATATAAACCCTATTCGTCTGGAGTATGCTCAAAAGACGCTGACCGAGGAATACGGCTATCCCAAGGTAAATCTCTACGGCGCAGACGAATTTGAAAAGATGATAGAAATCGAAAAGCCCGACTGCGTTATCGTCACCTCTATCGACCGCACTCACCACAGATATATAATCAAGGCAATGGAAATGGGCTGCGACGTTATCACCGAAAAGCCCATGACAGTAGACAACGTCAAGTGCCAGCAGATACTTGATACCGTAAAGCGCACAGGCAAACATCTGCGCGTTTCCTTCAACTACCGCTACGCTCCCCATAATTCCCAAATAAGAAGAATCCTTATGGAGGGCGCTATCGGTGAGATTAAGCAGGTGCATTTCGAGTGGCTTTTGGATACCTCTCACGGCGCTGACTACTTCCGTCGCTGGCACCGCGATAAGCGTAACAGTGGCGGTCTGCTGGTTCACAAAGCAACCCACCATTTTGACCTCGTCAACTTTTGGCTGGGCACAAGACCCAAGCAGGTATTTGCATTCGGCGACCTGATGTACTACGGCAGAGAGAACGCAGAGAACCGTGGTATCACCAAGTTCTATTATCGCGCTCACGACTCCGAAAATGCCGCCAACGATCCCTTTGCGCTGAAGCTGGAGGACAGCCCTCAACTCAAGGCGCTTTACCTCGATG
>JAFXFT010000230.1 GCA_017513385.1 Oscillospiraceae bacterium
AAAAATATCTTTCAAATATGGGTGGGCAAACTCCTGATAGTCTTCGTCATTCAAAAAGCCGGTCACATCGTCCAGCACCAGAATGCCCTTTGCATTCTTAACGTTCTCCAGCTGGGCTTCCAGCCAGTTCTTGCACAATGCGGTGGTGCATTTCAAAATCTTGTGGACGGTATCCCCCTCTTCCTTAATGCCGATAAGCAGCTCAGTAAGCTCCATAAGATGCGACGCTATGGTAAGAGGGCCGCGGGTGCTGACAATATAAATATCCTCGCCCCGCTCCTGAATACGCGGCTGCATATATCGCTGCAGATTCAGCAGCAGCGGCATAAGTCCGTTCTTGCGAGGTTCGGGCACTTGCAGCGCAGAAATTGCCGCAGTATCGTCAATCCCGCTCAAGATATGGTGAACTGCTGGCAGGTTGTCCTCATAGAAATCTATTTTGCAGCCGAAGCCGGAGGACTCGGTCGCCATACCGTATTCGCTCCACCAGTCCGGAAGATAGATTACCTCCGGAAAGTCGTCCTTTATCTTGCAGTAGGCATCAAACCACACCTCGGGGCGGGCATAAAAATCGATATTATTTACTCCGCAATATCCCGGCATCCACGGGCTGTCAACGATCAAACCTACGGGAATTTCGGTATTGGTATGATTTACAACCGACTCAAGTATATCCCACTGTTTCTGATTCATACTTAGTCTCCCCTTCTTTTGCAGAATTCTTCCAGTATTGCCCGCAGGTCACGGGGCAGGCGGCTGCGGCATTCCTCTTTAAGGTCCTCCGGCACACCGTAAAAGCCCTCGGCAATACTGCCCGCAATGCAGGTAAGGGTGTCACAATCGCCGCCCAAAGAAACGGCGGTGCGGATAACGTCCTCAAAGCTTTCGCCCTCAAGGAATGCTGTTATAGCCTCGGGGACTGTTTCCTGGCAGCTCTCCTTATGGCGGTAAGTGGGACGAATTTCGTCACAGGTGCGGCTCAGGTCATAGCCGAAATTCTCTTCGATATAAGCCTTGATCTCCGCCTTGCTGCTGCCTGCACGCGCCATGAATATGGCTGCGGCGGTAGACTCCGCTCCCTTGATTCCCTCAGGGTGATTATGGGTCACGTCAGCGGATAGCCGTGCAGCGCGGCGCACTGAGTCAATATCATTAAACAGCCACGCGGCAGAGGAAACGCGCATGGCAGAGCCGTTGCCGTAGCTGTAATAAGGCTCGGTAAGGCGGCGGAACAGCCATATGCGGAAGCGTCCGCCGTAGCCGGCATTGGGGTAGCGGTTGCCTATATCGTGCATTGCCTCCACTATACAGCGGCGCAGTGTATTATCGTCCGCACCCTCGGGCGCAGACATCAACCCCAGCGCTACCGCGAGGGTCATCACCGAGTCGTCGGTAATGGTGGAATACTTAGAAAAGAGCGGAAACTCCTTGGTCTTTATATTGTAGGTATCAAATTCATAAGGGCTGCCGATTATATCGCCCAATATTGCTCCAAACATAATCATTACCTCTCTTTCTCAGCTATATTTTATAGCACAGCTTTTATTTTGACAACATTTTTGCGCAATGTTATAATTTGATCAGTACAACCAGGCTATACGGGAGGTGCTTTACATGAAGAAGGTATTCACGCTCTTTGCACTCTGTATTTCACTGTTTTTCCTCTTATCCTGCTCGCCCAAGCAGGAAGAATCTGAGATGGACAAGCTTGCCGACCTGTGGCGCCATATTTACGGCAGCAACCGCATAGTAAAGCTGCCGGATCGCGAGGACACCTACGCTCTGCTTTGGCAAATAGGGCAGGACGATGAAATATGGTGGGGTGATGATTTGCGCCTTGAAACCTTTTACCCCAGTTCCTATCCGCCTTGGGACAATATCTACACCGGCGACAAGTGCTCCCTCGTAGTACACCCGGGCGATATTTATCCCGGCGACAGCATTCCAATGACACTTGTCAACAACATTGGCCGAAGTCCCATCACGAGCGATAATTATCAGCTTGATATTCTCATTGACGGAGTGTGGTATCCGGTATTCTCCCCGTACCGTGGCTCCGACCTCCGCGCTGTAGAGCATTCGTCTGCCTCGTCCCTTGAATTGGACGTTCAAATCGGCGATATCTTGGCCGAAGCAACAATGCTGTCCTACGAATTTGACGAAGAAACAAAGAAATATGTTCGCTCTCTTCCCGGCCCCCGTGACTTACAGCTTATTCCCGGTCACTATCGTTTTTTGCTGCCCGTATCCTTTTACGACCCCGACGAGCATTATAACCTTATGTGTGAATTCGACATAGTCGAGCCATAGCTTTTAAACTTCCCGATATTTTCGGGAAGTTTTTTATTCTTCAAGCAGGTATTTAAGACTGCGTTCCGGTGCATTGAGAAAATTCCTCATCACCTGAAAATGCTCCGTTTCCTCATAGCTGACCGACTTTATACCGCCGCCGCTTATTTCGTATATCTCCGCTCCCGGCAGGGTCATGAGCATCGGCGAATGGGTAGATATTATGAACTGGGAATTTTTCTTCACAAGCTCGTTTATCCGCGCCATCAGCGTCATAACTCTCATGGGTGACAGTGCCGCCTCGGGCTCGTCCAGTATGTAAACACCATTGCCGCCGAAGCGGTTTTCCACCAGTGCCATGAAGCTTTCGCCGTGGCTCTGTTCATGCAGGGATACTCCGCCGTAGCTGTCGATTATCGGCGGGCCGAAGCTTGGCGCGCTGTCCATTTGGTCGATATTTGTGGCGACGTTATAAAAGCTCTCGGCACGCAGAAAAAATCCATCCTTCGGATATTTCATACCCTTCACCACCGTCAGATACTGATAAAGCTCAGAATGGGTATTCTCCGTGGAAAAGCGGAAGTTGCGGGTGCCGCCCTCGGCATTGAATCCCATGGCTACCGCCAGCGCCTCTATAAGGGTGGACTTGCCCACACCGTTTTCGCCCACGAATATCGTCACCGGCTTATCGAACCGCAGTTCGCCCATCTGCGCCAAATTACGCACCACCGGCAGCGTGCTGATATAATTCCGCGCCGGCGGCATATCGCTGAGCCGTATACTGCGCACATATAGTTTGCCAAACATATCCGCCATAATATCGCCTCCTTGTGGTTTTATCCTAATTATAATATATTGGTAGTACGATAAACAGTACAAGGCAAAAAATCTACATATACCTGCTAACTTTTTTCAGTTTCCGTCACTATATAATTGAAAGCTTTCAAAACAGAAAAGCGAGGTGAGAAAATGGAACAGCAAGTCGCCGCAAAACTGTTAGAGGAAAATCTGCATACTATATTTTCGTGGGCAATGTCAAAGCTATACGATAAAAATGATGCCGAAGACCTTGCACATGACGTTATTTGTGCTGTACTCAGTTCCGTGTCGAGACTGCAAAATGATGCTGCATTTTTCGGTTTCATGTGGAGAACCGCAGATAACATGCTGAAAGCATATATACGCAGAAAACGCAGCACAGCCGTGTTTGACGAAAGTTTTCGTGGTGTATATTGGGAATCGCCGGAATCCGAGCTGATTTCTTCCGAAGACAACAACCTTCTCCGAAGAGAACTATCATTGCTATCACATCAATACCGTGAGGCAACTATCGGGCATTACATTTACGGAAAAAGCTGCTCCGAACTTTCTGCCGAGCTGGGAATAAGCCCAGAAACCGTAAAGCTTTATTTATTCAAAACAAGGAAACTATTGAAAGAAGGTATTGGTATGACAAGAGAATTCGGAGAAAAGAGTTATAACCCTGCAATTTTCCGCCCGGACTTTTGGACTAACGGAAGCAACATAGAGTATCAGGAACTATTCAAACGCAGACTTCCCGGTAACATACTTCTCGCTGCATATGACAAGCCCTTGACTATAACCGAGCTTTCTCTTGAGCTCGGAGTTGCTACCGCTTATCTCGAAGACGAGCTTAATATTCTCCGCACACATGACATAATAAGGGAAGTATCAGGCAAATACCAAACCAATATTGTCATATTCACGGACGAATACGAAAAACATATTTCCGCCAAATTCAAACCCTATTATGAAGCTGCCGCCCAGCGCTTTTCTGCAGAGCTTGATGACCTCCTGCCCGAGCTTTTTAAGCTTGACTTTTACGGCAACGACTATACCCACAACGTCCTTAAATGGACATTTGCCAACATCGCGCTCTATCTCGCTATGTGCAAAGCCGATGATATGGGCGTTGAGAAATACGGTAGTTATCCCCTTCTCTCTAATGGGGTACATGGCTTCATTTTCGGTTATGACAATGACTATGTGAACCACCATTTCAACGGTATATATGGCTGCTGTAAAGCGGGCGATATTCCCGCATGGTTCTCTGCCGTAAATTATCGTTTCATCGAAAATGTGCAAAAATGGCAGTCCGGACCTAACTGGAACAAATCCATCAGCGCACTTCTTGACGCAGCACTCTTCAAAAACGCAGACATAAACAACGACGAAATCGTGCGGTATATCAGCGAGGGCTACATTTCTTCCGCCGGAGGTAAGCTTTCCCCCAATTTCCCGGTATTCACCAAGTCAGTATTCAAGCAGGTTGAAAATCTGCTCACTCCTTGCGTAAATGCCATTACCGGCTACATTGAGGAAGTGTGCAGCCTCGCAGCAATTACCCTTAAAGACTATGTTCCCAGAGTTCTCAAGGACAAATGCGCCCATCTCGCCTATATCCACCATCAGATGGATGCTATTGCCTTCATTGCTGAAACAATGGCCGCCAATGGTCAGCTGTTTATCCCAGATAAGAAGGCTAACCTGTGTATGTTTGCCGTAGATGAAAGTTGACTTCTTGGTTAAGCATAGAATAATCTTTCAAACGTGACCATTCCATTCTTGCACCTTCAAAAAGGATATGTTATCTTAATATCATAATAATATTTTCGGAGGTGTACTTATGTGGAATATTCCTTATGTAATTGACCTTGACGATCACGAGGGCAGCGGTATCAAGACCCTTATCCGCTATCATGCAAACGGTGAACCTGAAGAGGAAATGAGCGCTGTACTTGACGGCGAAGGCCCTCACGGTCTTTATAACATCACTGACACAGTAATGTGCAAGATGCCTACCGGTGTTACTCCCGAGATTGCATCCAGAATGGCACACACCCACAACACCGGCTGGGAGCTTTTCTTCGTTGACAGCGGTTCTATGTACCTTTACACAGACGGCAGACGCTGCATCATCAAGGAGGGCGACATCGTTAACCTGCAGCCCGCCCAGATGCACTCAATGGCATCCATTGAGGACGTAAAGTGGCGCGGCTTCTTCCACGATCTGGACTCCTTCAACGATGCTATCGCAGTAAACGCGGTTCTCGACCTTATTCCCGGTGCAAATGACGATCCCGAGTTCGCCAAGGCAAAGGGCGCACGCGACTTCATCAAGCATGAGCAGCCTGTATTCACCGACGTTCCCGTTGAGACCGTCAATGCCGTTAAGCACCCCGACCGTCCCCTGTTCAAGTATGAGTTTGACGGTGTTACCGCAAAGGTAATCGTTCCCCGCTATGAAAACGGCGGTGTTACCGAGTTGGTACTGGCTGAGATGAAAAAGGGCGCAAAGATAGAGTGGGGCTACCACACCTATCGCGAGCAATACTATATCCGCAAGGGCAAGGTTCGCATCGACATGGGCAACGAGAGCTTCACCGCTCACAAGGCCTGCGTAGTGAACATCCCCAAGCTGATTCCCTTCTCCATTACCGCTCTTGAAGATGCCGAGGTTTACGATGTAGGCGGACAGACCCACTGGTTCTCCTTCCTGCTGGATTACGCTTCTCTGGCAACCTTCACCCCCGAGCGTTTCAACGATCCCGCCGAAATAGCCGCTCTCAAGGAAAAGTTCAATATTCCCGTCAAGGCAATTACTACCGGCAACGAATAACATAAGCAAAAGAGGTGACCCGCGGGTCACCTCTTTCTTCTTTTACTGCTGGCTGAGCTTCTGCTGAGTCTGCTGGATCTTCTGCTGCTCCGCCTGCTCGGGCTGATACCAGCCGTTAGCCTGCATATCGCTGAAAATATCGGCCTGAATCTGATGTTCCTCGCCAAGTATATTAAGAAAAGCATTTCTCAGGTTGGGATTTACACACTCGCCGGCAAAGGTATTATAGCTGGCGGTTATCTGCTTCTGACTTGCAATAAGATCATTGAGCATTTCCTTTTCGCGCATGATCTGTGCGCACTGTGCGGGATCGGACATATCAATTACCTCCTTAGTTAAAGAAAGTCATCAGCGTGTCGCAATGCTGCTGATGCTTCTGGGCAAAGTTGTTCAGCTCATTCTGTATCTTAGTATCGTTGCAAAGGCAGGCCATCGCCTGATATTTCTTCACAAGAACCTGCTCATACTTGATCTGATCTTCCAGCGCGGTAAGCTCTTTGGTAGTAAGATTAGCCATCACGTATCTCTCCTTCATATTGGTTCAAGCATATTTTCTCCCGCTGTTGCCGAAAAAATCTGACGTTTAGCGGTACAAATTCAATTTTTTTCTTTTCTTTTTTAATACAGTGGTATATAATAATTAAATCCATAAAAAAGAGGAGAATACGTCATGGATATTGCAAAAAACGAATATGAATACAAAAACTTTATCCACGATTTTATCGACGAGGATATAGCTGCCGGCGGTCAGTATGAGGGCATGGAGGTTCACACCCGTTTCCCGCCCGAGCCCAACGGCTATCTGCATATAGGCCACTGCAAGGCTCTCTGCATAGATTTCGGTACTGCCGAAAAGTACGGCGGCAAGTGCAACCTGCGCTTTGATGACACCAACCCCGCCAAGGAGGATAACGAGTTCGTAGAGGCCATTCAGGAAGACATCAAATGGCTGGGCTTCGATTGGGAGGACCGCATGTACTACGGCTCCGACTACTTCCCCCAGACCTACGAATTCGCCATTGAGCTTATCAAAAAGGGACTTGCATACGTTTGCGAGCTTACCCCCGAGCAGTTCAAGGAATACCGCGGCGACATCGGCACTCCTGCCCGCAGTCCCTACCGCGACCGTCCTATTGAGGAGAACCTTGCTCTCTTTGAGAAGATGAAGAACGGTGAGGTTGAGGAAGGTAAGATGACTCTGCGCGCAAAGATTGACCTTGCCAGCGGCAACTTCAACATGCGCGACCCTGTTCTCTACCGCATCCGCTTCATTGAGCATCACAGACAGGGCAGCAAGTGGTGCGTATACCCCATGTACGACTTTGCTCACCCCATTCAGGACGCTCTTGAGGGCATCACCCACTCTCTCTGCTCTCTTGAGTACGAGGCTCATCGCCCCCTCTATGACTGGGTTGTAAACAACATCAGCATTCCCTACCACAAGCCCAGACAGATCGAGTTCGCCCGTCTTAACATTGACCACACTGTAATGAGCAAGCGCAAGCTGCGCGCCCTTGTAGAGAACGGTCTCGTTGTTGGCTGGGACGATCCCCGTATGCCCACTCTCTGCGGTCTGCGCAGAAGAGGCTACACTCCCGCTTCCATTCGTAATTTTGCCAACCGCATCGGCGTTGCCAAGGCTGACTCCACCGTTGAGTACGGTTTCCTTGAGCACTGCCTGCGCGAGGATCTTAATATGACCGCTCAGCGCGCCATGGTTGTACAGCGTCCTCTGAAGCTCACCATTACCAACTATCCCGAGGATAAGAAGGAAACCGTTTCCGTTGAAAACAACCCCAACGATCCCGAAGCCGGAAACCGCGAAGTGCCCTTCTCCCGCACCGTTTATATTGAGGCAGACGATTTCATGGAAACTCCCATTCCCAAGTACAAGCGTCTGTTCCCCGGCGGTCCCGAGTGCAGACTGAAGGGTGCATATCTCATCACCTGCACAGGCTGTGTAAAGGACGATGAGGGTAATGTTATCGAAGTCCTCTGCGAGTACGATCCCGACAGCCGCGGCGGCGATCCCGCCGACGGACGCAAGGTCAAGGGCGCTACTATCCACTGGGTAGACTGCGACACTGCTGTTGACTGCGAGATCCGTCTTTACGATAACCTCTTCACCGACGCCGATCCCGACGGTGCAGACAAGAACTTCCTTGACTATCTTAACCCCAACTCCCTCGAGGTTCTCACCGGCTGCAAAGCTGAGAGCATGCTGGCAGACGCTGCCGCTCCCGCTCACTTCCAGTTCCTCCGCGTTGGCTATTTCTGTGTAGACAACAAGGATTCCACTCCCGACCATCTGGTCTTTAACCGCGCAGTTGCCCTCAAGGACGGCTTCAAAAAGTAATCTTACCTTTTCTTACCCTCTCAGGACATGTTCTTGGGAGGGTATTTTTTGCGTTCTCGTTCACAAAAACCTGAATTTGTTCGGTTTTACAAATAATATTTCGTTTATCGCTTTATAAATAAACACTTTACTTATTGCATGGCACTGATATTTGTGTTATCATTAGTGTATTGAAGAAAAATAAAAGGAAGTGTATTAGAAGATGAAAGAAGATTCCGGAGTCGGCACTACAGCCGGCAAGAAGGCCGGAATAAAGGGCGTTACTACAACGCTGGACTTTATTGATTTCGGCGGCGAAAACTACTACGAAGAAGACAAGGCAAAAACCAAGGCAGAGCGCAAAAAGCTCCCCGAAAACATCACCAGCCAGCAGCTTTATAAAGATATTCTCCGCATAGCCTGGCCCTCCCTCATTGAGTTGTTCCTCTCCTCCCTCGTAAACATGGTTGACACAATGATGGTCGGCCGTATCGTCGGTACTGATGCTCTTTCCGCTGTTGGTCTTGCAACCCAACCCAAGTTCATATTCCTGAGTATGATGATGGCGCTGAACACCGGTGCAACGGCGCTTGTAGCACGAGCGCGAGGCGCAAACGATCAGGAAAAAGCCAATGCGATACTTCGTCAGGCACTGGTATTTGGTGCATTTATTTGCATTGTCTGCGCAGTTATCGGTACAATTACCGCAAGATACCTCGTTGTCTTTATGGCAAACGGCGGTATGCCCGAGAGCATTCTCAAAGAAGCTACCACCTATCTGCAGATCCAGATGATCGGCTTCCCCACCGGTGCGTTAGCCTTCTGTATAACGGCGACACTACGAGGTACAGGTAACACCAAGCCCGCGATGGTATACAACATTATCGCAAACCTTGTGAATATCTGCCTCAACTGGCTGCTTATCGGCGGCAACCTCGGCTTCCCGGCAATGGGCGTAGCCGGTGCATCTCTTGCCACCGTTCTCGGTCAGGCAGTTGGTACCGTCCTCGCGTTCACATGCGTTATTTCCGGCAAATATTACCTCAAACTGCGTTTTACATGGAAGACCATATTCAAGTTTGACAAGGATATTCTCAGCGGCTTTGTCGTTGTCGGCTTCCCCGCAATGATTGAGCAGCTTATCATGCGCGTCGGCGTTATCATCTTTACCCGCATGATCGCCGGTCTCGGCCCCGTCGACTACTCCACCCATCAGGTCTGTTTGAACATCCAGTCCATGTCCTTTATGCTGGGTCAGGCATTCGCTACGGCGGCCACCTCGCTGGTTGGTCAGAGTCTCGGCAAACGGCGACTGGATATGGCGCATCATTATGCAAGCTGCAACCAGAAGCTCGGCGCAGCAGTTGCCTGTCTGCTGGGCATACTTATGATTATATTCAGACGTTACCTTGTAATGCTCTACTCCACCGACCTTGCGGTTATTGAACGCGGCGCAACGATACTCTTCTTCGTTGCCTTCCTGCAGCCCGTTCAGTCCGGTCAGTTCATCACCGGCGGTGTTCTCCGCGGTGCAGGCGACACCAAGGTCGTTGCTGTGTATATGCTCATTACCGTTGTTATCATTCGTACCGTTATGTGCTATATCATGGTCAACCTCTTCCACTTGGGCATCGTTGGCGCATGGATCGCTCAGTGCTCCGATCAGGTGGCAAGAACCGCTCTGTTCGTCTGGCGCTACAACCAGGGACACTGGAAGAAGATCAAGCTTCTCAAATAAAGTTCAACCGCCCCGTTTTCACGGGGCGGTTTTGCTGTATGCACAATCTTGCATTCTTGCAAATTTATGATATAATAAAGCCAACATCATGCAAAGGGGCGGGAGAATGATTTCCAAGTAATCACTTTTTCAACTGATATAGCACAGGGTCGCTGCGGCGGCTCAGCTTTGCTGTCGGTTATGGTGATTACTGCCCGTATATTCTAATGGGAGAACTATATTCTCTCATGGTGTCAGTGCCATTTTCCGTCAGCGGAGAATGGTATTTTTCTTTTAAAAAGGAGTTATATATGTCACAAATAAGTGTAAACAATCTCACCTTTTGCTATGATGGCAGCTACGACAACATATTCGAGAACGTGTCTTTCAACATTGATACCGCATGGAAGCTCGGTTTCTGCGGGCGCAACGGCCGCGGCAAAACCACCTTCATGAAGCTGCTCATGGGCGAATATGAGTACAGCGGCTCTATCAGCGCAAGCGTTGAATTTGAGTATTTTCCTACACCTGTAGAGGACCCCTCCCGCCTCACTATCGAGGTTGTGGACGGCGACTATCC